>JAEURM010000303.1 GCA_016789245.1 Anaerolineales bacterium | reverse complement strand
AACGGTACACCGCCGGAACTACAAATAAATCCGCTACCACCATGGCACTAACTGGGTTGCCGGGTAAGCCGATGACGGGTTTGCCATCACACACCGCCAAAATGGCCGGTTTACCGGGTTTGAGCGCCACGCCATGCACCAAAACGCCCGGTTCGCCTAACTCGTTAATCACCTCCGCCGTCATATCGCGCACACTCACTGAACTGCCCGCCGAAAGCACCAACATATCCGCCTCAGCCAGCGCGTGCGCGGCCATGCGTTTGAGTTCAGCATAATTATCGGGCGCAATACCGGCCCGCACCGCCGCGCCACCCGCGCGTTCAATTTGCCCGGCTACTGCGTAAGAGTTCACATCGCGCACTTGGCCCAATTGCGGCTCCACGTCTGGCGGCACCACTTCATCACCCGTGGCCAACAAAGCCACGCGCGGCGCACGGGCTACTTGAATTTGTGTAATGCCCAATGCGGCCAAGCCGCCCAAATCTTGAGCACGCAAACTATGCCCAGCCGCCAACATCTCCGCACCTTCTAAAATATCATCACCTACGCGCAAAATATTTTCACCGGGCGCGGCGGCTTTTAGAATCTCAATTTCATCCTCACGCGCTGTCTGCGTCAGCTCCATCATCACCACGGCATCCGCGCCGGGTGGCAACATGCCGCCGGTGTGCACCAACGCGCAGGTGCCAGCGCGCAAACTAAAGTGCGGCTCTTGGCCCATGGGCACTTCACCAATCAACTCTAAATACATGGGCAGGGTTTGGCTAGCGCCAAACGTATCTTGGGCACGCACCGCATACCCATCCATGATGGAACGCGGAAACGCGGGCACCGAAACCGGCGCTCGCACTGGGGCCGCCGTCACGCGCTCTAGTGCTCCGGCAATAGAAATAGTCTCCGGCTCGGCGCGCGGCGGTAAATGTTTGAACAGATGCGCCAACGCTTCGGCGGGCGGGAGAACGGTAAAAAATTCTTTCATTTTGATACTGCGTTGTTGGGTGAGGGGGCGGTTGGGCGGCAATTGTACTTGTGAAGCGGAAATGATATGGGTAATGAAAGTGCCATCCGGCTGGCAAACTTCGCCGGTGGGGTATTTGAGCGCGCAGAAGTGATGCAATTCGCCCAGCACATCTTGCGCTACTTCTAGTGCCAGCGCCGTTGGGAAGGAGGGTGATTTGAGCGCCAAGCCATACGCTTCAATTTGTTTCTGGGCTACGGCCACTTCCAATGCGGCAAACGCTTCGCGCAGGCGAAAGCGCAAATCAGTTTCGCTGGTGGCCGCTAAAATTTCATCCACCCCTTCTAGCCAAAACACACTTACGCTTGGCCGTTGAAGCGTAGCGAGCGAGTGATGCAACTGTTGGCGCAGAAAAGCCGGTGCGAGGCAATAATTAGCCACCATGTCTTCGGCTTCAAGCACGCCTTCGCGGAGTAAGGGGCGCGGGTCTGCCGGAAGCAGGCCGCTTTGAACACAAACAACTAGCCCTTCATGCGCTTCAAGTTTAGGGATGGCCAGTTCACAATGTTGCGCATCAACCACATTCCCGCCGCGTGCCATGTACTCCGGCAGAACTTGGGCTAAGTAATCGGCGTCTTCAATCGCCCCCAAACCCAACACACTCACTGGGCGTGAGAGCCAGCCTGTTTTTGAAGCTATGGTGTCGGGCAGTTGGGTCATGTGGTAATCGCCCGTCACAGCGGGCGGCTCGCAATGACTCTTAACCACCCACCGCTTTTTGCAATTCTTGCGCGTGCATTCGGCGGTGCTCACTGGTGCGGCGGAAAAAACCTTCAAGGGTGAGCGTATCGCCGCGTGCGTGGCGGCCGGTTTTATCCAAATCCGCCTCACTTAGTGTTTCTAGCTTTGCCAGCAGTGCGGTGTAGGCGGCTTCAATGTCCGCTAAAAGTTCGGGCACGGTTTTATCTGCGCGCTTTTTTACAGAACTGCGGTTGTAGCGGCTCAAAT
>JAEURM010000302.1 GCA_016789245.1 Anaerolineales bacterium | reverse complement strand
AATCGACCCGGTCTCGGTTGACGAGGTTTCATTGTTGCGCAGGGGGGGGGTTGTTCTTGGTTTGCCCGCCGCACACCGTACCGTTGTTGTCCAAATTGTTGGCGGCGCGCAACTCATCCGGCGTAATGGCATACTGCTCCCAAATCTGCTTAAGCGTTTCACCTTGCACAAAATAGGTGGCCGGTTTACCCACCAGTTCGGGGTCTAAAAAAAACACGTCAAAAACGATGAGGTGCGCGCCCATCGCTTTGAGCTTATCAACTAACTGCGCAAAATAAGTGCGTGGCCATAACCACTGTAAGCCGGTCAGGCTAAACGAGTCATCATCAATGGCCACAATCACTACTGGGCTGGGCGGGGTTTGGGCGCCGCGCGTTTGAAACGCTACATTGGTGGCATTTAACTCAACGCTATCCAGCAGGCCAAAGATGCCGCTCACCAGCATCACCACCACAATGAGGACAATGAGCCACAAGCTTTGACGGCGGAAAAGGGTTTGACGCATGGCGTAATTTTTTACGGCGTGGGCGTGGGCGAGCAGTAAGTATCCTGATGTTGCCACGTGCGGCTAACGGTTTGCCCATCTGCCGAAGTGACGGTGACGGTATCCGTGCGGCCTTCACACCGGTTGAGCGTGAGGGAAAAGGTAAGGCCGGGGCCGGGCTGAATGGTGTACGGTTCCACGCCGCCCTGCACCGTTATTACAATCAACAAGGTGTAAGTGGGTGAGAGTGAATCACAACCTGTTTGGCAGAGCGCGGCCACTTCAGTAATGGTGAGCGGGCCAGCGGCGGTGGGCGGAACTTCTGATGTGGCGCTGGCCTCCGGTGGAATAGTGGCGGGCGGTGGCTCAGTGCTCACTGGCAAGCCGGGGAAGAGCGATTGGAATTGCGGCTGGCACACTGGCCCGGGCAAAATGTTGTTCCAGCGGACGATGGGAATGCCCAGCCGTTGGTTGGCAAACAAGCGGCTGTTGGCCGTGAGGTTGTTGGCTTCTAAAATTGCATCCGGCGAGACGCCGTAACCACGCGCAATACACAGCACTGTTTCACCAGAAAGAACGCGATGCTCTCCCATGATGGGCAGGGTGGGGCGTGGCAAGGGGGTGGCCGTGCTGATGGGCGTGCGCGTGGGCGCTACCACGCGAGTGGGCGTGGGAATATCGGTGGCGTTGCTTGGCGTAGCAACCGCAACGCTGGTAGTAGGTGTGGCGGCAGTGGTGGGCGTGGCGGTGGGTTCAACGGTGAGCGTTTCCGTAGGCGGCACGGCGGCCACTTCCAGCGCGGCCAGTTGAGTTGCTTCTGGCACGTTGCGGGCCCATTGGCCGTAATCTACCCCTTGCATTGGCTCGGGCACGGCTAACTGTGCGCCGGTTTGCACATATTTAAAGCGCGCCGGAATCTGCAATTGCTCAATGCCGCATGTGCCTTCCAAGCACGTAATCTCAAGCTTTTGGCTGGCCGGTTCATACCGTACACTCAAAAATGCTTGCAAAGCGGAAATTCGGCCCGCCGGTGTTTCCACATCTAGCCGCCCACTGTTAAGCAAAACCCACACGGCGCCCCGGTCTAGGGCCAACAAGGTATTCTTGCTATCCAAAAAATTGGAAAAGATGTTGAAACTCACCGTGGTATCAGCTGTTAAATCCAGCTTACTGCCTTCAGTGAATAAGACGCGGGCGCGGCCATCAGCGCCGGTGCGTACTTGGTTGCCTTCGTTCAGCACAATACCCGCGCTGGTGGCCGCCCACGGCTGGTCTGGCGCGGCGCGGAATTCTACGGTGCCAGTGGCTTCTGAAAGCGTAGCGTAGCGCTCCGGCGTGCTGGTGACGAAGACTTGTTGGGGCGTAGGGCCGCTCGGCGTACTGGGGTTGAGGCTGATTTCTTGGCGCTGGCAGGCGCTGAGCGTGAGCAGGCCAATAGAAACCAGAAGGGCCAAACGGGAATGATTGTTCACAGGCATAGTTCGCACGCAAAGTCTATCATGAAATGGAAACGTGTTTTCA
>JAEURM010000301.1 GCA_016789245.1 Anaerolineales bacterium | reverse complement strand
CTTTGTGTCCTTCGTGGACGCTTGCTTAGTGTGCCTTCGTGTTCCGCTTCGCGGATTATTTCTTCGTCAAAAACTCCCTCAACGTGCGCGCCGCCGGGCTAAACGAGCGGCCCCGCAACCACACCAAGCCCAACTCGCGCGTTAGGTTCTGATCCGAAATCTTCACCGCGTGGATGTTGTGTGATTCAGTAAGCGCCAATTCTGGCACTAGTGCCACCCCCAAGCCACTGCCCACAAACTCCAACGCGCTTTGCATTGCGCCACCATCTAGTGCCACTTTTGGCTCAAAGCCGGCACGGCGGCAGGCGGCCAACGTTACCTCACGCAGTTGGTATCCTTCTGGAAAGAGGATGAACGGCTCATTACTCAAATCCGCCAACTTCACCGTTTGCCGCTTGCCCAAAAACGGGTGGCGCGCGCTTACGGCCAGCAGATAATGTTCCTCTAAGAACGGCGTGTGTTCCACGCTCTCCGGCAAAATATCCGTAGAGATAATGGCCAAATCCAACTTGCCGTCTTCAATCAGGCTCAACAGCGTTTGTGTGCCAGCCTCACGCAGAGTCACTTCTAAGCCGGGCCACAGTTGCTTAAAGTGCATCAACTTTTCCGGCAGTAGGTGCGTGCTCACCGTGGGCGGCGCCCCGAGGCTGGTTTTGCCACGCTTCAATTGGTCGCGCTCGCGCACCTCGTTCTCGGCCTGTGTCACTAAGCTCAATATCTGGCGGGCGTGAGGCAGTAGGGCGCGGCCCGCTTCCGTCAGCGTCACCTTCTTGCCAATCCGGTCAAATAACTCCACGCCGAGCTCAGTCTCCAAAGCGCGGATTTGCTGGCTAACAGCCGGTTGAGCCACATGCAGTTCCTCCGCCGCCCGAGAAAAGTTCAAGCTTTCGGCCACTGCCACAAACGAAACGAGATGCCGCAAATTCATTTACGCCTCACTTTTGTACGCCTCGTGAAAAACTTAGCAAACATTCATCTATTGTACGCCGCAGTGTTTATAAAACGCCAACACTTATAGCGTTAAAATAGCGAGGAAATCAGCGATAAATCAGACCATATAAGTATATTTTATCACTAAATCTGGATACATGTATTTCACTTCTAAAAACAAACCTTGTACACTATGTATACGTTTCGGGTAATTTTCGCTAGAGTGAAGGTACAGATAAGAAAGGATAGTTCCGATGGTGCTCTCAAGTAATCCACTTACCAACGTCCTTGGCGGGCGTTCTGCTTTACCCCTGCTCAGTCATGATGAAGAAATTCGGTATGCCCGGCAGATTGCGGCGGGCCGTAACGCACAAAAGAAGCTGAGCAAAAAAGGCCTGCCCGTGGCCGAGCGGCGTGAGTTAAAGCATTACCTCTTGCAAGCTGAGGCCGCCCGAGAGGCGTTGGTGCTTCACAACCTGCCATTGGTGCTGAGTGTGGCCGGGCGTTTTCGCCATTCGGAACTGGCTTACGAAGATTTGATTCAAGAGGGCGTGTTGGGGTTGATTAAGGCCGCCGAGCGCTATGACCCCAAACGCGGAACTCGCTTTGGCACGCTGGCCGTGTGGTGGATCCGCCAAGCTATTGGCCGCGCCATTGCCAACACAGGCCGCACCGTGCGCCTGCCCGTAAACCGTGGTTGGAAGGTAGGCCAATTGCGCCGCATCAGCGCTGAGATTACACAACAAACCGGCCAAGAGCCGCCGCTGGCGGAAGTGGCCGCGCGCGCTGGCGTTACCACCGAGGCCGCGCAAGAATTGCTCCGTGATGGCCAACCCACTATTTCTTTAGATGCGCCGCCGGAAGACCCGGATGAGCGCTCCGTGCTAGACCGCGTTTCTGATGAAACCGCCGAAGACCCAGAAATGGTGGTGATTGAGGATGGCCTGCAACAAGTATTGAATGAAGCGCTCTCGCGGTTGGATGAACGCGAAGCTGAGATTTTGCGGATGCGGTTTGGCATTGGCGGCGGTGAGGCCAAACCTTTGCGCGCCATTGCCGCCGAGTGGGATATGAGCCCGGAG
>JAEURM010000300.1 GCA_016789245.1 Anaerolineales bacterium | reverse complement strand
TGGTTAGGGATTAGAGATGAGCGATTGAAGCAATCGGCCATCATTAATTCTCAACGTAAATATCAGTCCAAATTTCTTCGTTATCGGGGAACGGCGATTGCTCAGCGAACTCCACCGCGTCCAATACAATGGCTTTGGCTTCATCGTCCACTTTATCAATTTCGCCCGGCGCAAGGCCGGCTTTGAGCATTACATCTTCAAATTTGCCAATCGGGTCTTCGGCCTGCCACTTCTTAATTTCTTCGTGCGTGCGGTAGGGGCGCTGGTCGCCCATGGAGTGGCCGCGATAACGGTAGGTGTGAACTTCTAGAAAGTACGGCCCTTTGCCCGAGCGGCAATGCGCCATGGCGGCCTCGGTTTTGGCGCGCACATCCAGCAAATCCATGCCGTCCGCTTCGGCGGTGGGGATGTTGTACGCACACGCTTTTTCGTGCATCTTGGTCACGGCGGAGACTTTTTCAATCGGCGTCCACATACCGTACTTGTTGTTTTCACAAATAAACACCACCGGCAAATCGTACACTGCCGCCCAGTTCAGCGCTTCGTGGAAGTAACCAATATTGGTAGCGCCATCACCAAAAAAGCACAACGTCACGCCATCGGAGCCTTGATATTTATCTGCCCACGCCAAACCCGGCGCGAGCGCAATTTGGGCGCCCACAATGGCGTGTCCACCCCAGTAACGCAGGTTTTTATCGGCTAAGTGCATGGAGCCGCCCTTGCCTTTACAACAGCCCGTGGCGCGGCCCAACATTTCGGCCATAGCCGCCCGCGCCGTCATGCCGCAGGCCAACGCCGCACCGTGGTCTCGGTAGCCCGTAATCACGTTATCTTGGGGTTTCCGGGCGGAAATTGCCCCCACGCCGGTGGCCTCTTGCCCAATATATAGGTGCATAAAGCCGCCGATTTTGCCTTTTTGATAAAGTTCCTCACATTTCTCTTCAAACAAACGGATAATCACCATCTGTTTGTAGAGCTCAAGCATTTCGGCCTTTTCCATTTTGTTGCGTAAGTGCCTTTCGTAATAGTTTGGCAGGAAATTGACTGAAGGATTATACCATTCGCACAACGCTCGACTCATTACACAGAAGGGTAAGTACAATGCCTCACCCGTTTGACCGATGGGATTTGACGGCTGGCCCGCTCACCGCCGTGCGGCGTTTTTTGCGGCAGGCCGACCGTTTAGATACGCTCAAACACGCCGCGCAGGTGAACGCGGCGGCGCGAAGTATAAAACGGCGTATATGGATGGAGTCCCCCTCTCCCAGCGGGAGAGGGGACAGGGGTGAGGGTGAGCTCTATTCTATTGACCTAGCCTGCACCGGGCACGATTTGGCCGCTGTGGTGCCTCTGCGCCAAATTTTGGCCGTGGCCGAAGAACTGAACGTGCCGCTGAGTGACGCAGACCGCGCTATTCCGCAAGTGGTGCATGGGCCAGTGGCCGCCGCCGTGTTAGCGCAAAAACTAGGCGTGGCGGATGAAGCTGTGCTCAACGCCGTGCGTTACCACACCACCCTGCGCGCCCACGCCTCACCGCTGGAGCAACTGGTTTTTATTGCCGATAAAATTGCGCATGACCCCACCGCCCGCCACACCGGCTTTCACCCTGCCCTACTAGCCGCGCAAAACACCGCCACCCTGCGCGAACTGTGTTTCATCTATCTGGATTGGGCGGTGACCGAAGGCCCGCGCCTCGGTTGGCAACTGCATCCTAACTTGGTGGCGGCGTGGGGGTGGTTGCGTGAGTAAGACTTCGGAGGTGGCGCGCCGCAGGTGCTCATCAAATCAAACCTAATCTGCGCATCACCTCCGAAGTCTGGCCGAACATGAGAAAATAGCGTCACCCAAAATTCAAGGAGCAAACTCAATGGCCGCTCTCAATCCAATCCGCAGGTGGGCGTGGGGATATTTTGTGCTGTTTCTGCTTATTGCCTCCCTCGCTTACATTCCGGGCTTTGTGGATCAAGATGGTTATACCTTTGGTCTCTTCCGATTAGAACTCAAAGATGATTTACTGCACCTA
>JAEURM010000002.1 GCA_016789245.1 Anaerolineales bacterium | reverse complement strand
GAGAGGGTTAGTGCGTTCGAAGGTGTCCCTCTCCGCCGGTGAACGGGGGAGGAAAGTCTAGGTCTTCGGTTTTTTTGCAGGCGCTTTTTTCGCGGCCGGTTTTTTGGCGGCCGGTTTGCGGGCCGCTGATTTACGGGCGGCGGGTTTGGCCGCTTTCTTTACGGGTTTCTTGGTCACTTTCTTCGTTGCCATGTAAAAAAAGTCTCCTGTAAAAATAGTGTGGCAATCATATCACCGTTAACTCATGCGCCACCAAATCCGCATAAGTTTCGCGGCGGCGGATGAGGCGCGTAGCACGGCCATCCACCAACACCTCCGCCGGGCGTGGGTGCGCGTTGTAATTAGAAGCCATACTCATGCCGTACGCGCCTACATCGGCAATGGCCAAATAATCTCCCGGCTTTAACTCTGGCAGAAAACGGTTCCGCGCCAGCACATCTGTTGATTCACAAATGGGGCCAGCCACCACGCAAGCGGCCTCCAGCGGCGGCGCGGCGCTCAGCGGCAGAATTTCATGCTGGCTCTCATACAGCGCGGGCCGCAGGAGGTGATGCATGCCCGTATCCACCACCACCACGCGTTGCCCATCCATAATTTTGATGGCTTGCACCTGTGTAAGCAGAACGGCACTGTTGGCCACCAAATAACGGCCCGGCTCCAAATGAAAGTGCCAGCGGCCTAGAAATGGCTGAAGCTTCTCTATCATCAACGCCGCAAATTCTTCAATGCTGGCGTGTGCGCCCGTGGGCTGATATTGCACCGGAAATCCGCCACCTAAATCTAAAGTGGTGAGCGCGGAAAATTCTTGCATCAAATCCAGCGCCACCGCCATTGCCTGTAAAGTGGGTTGCACTGCCGCCATCTGTGAGCCAATGTGAATGTGCAGGCCCGCAATATTCAGCGCCGGAAAATCAGCGGCACGGCGGAGGAGCGCGCGGGCTTCTGCCACGGGCAAGCCAAACTTGCTCCGTGCGCCGCCGGTGCTGATGTGGTGGTGCGTATCCGGCGCCACGCCCGGATTAAGCCGAAGTGCTACCGTGGCCGTTTGCCCCCGCGCGGCGGCCAGTGTGTTCAGCCGCAGTAACTCATCCGCAGATTCCACATTGAACCATCCCACATTGGCTTCCAGCCCTTGTACCAATTCGGCATCCGTCTTGCCCACGCCGGCAAAAACTATACGGCTGGCGTCAGCGCCGGCCGCTAAAGCCCGGTACAACTCTCCGCCCGAAACAATATCAAAGCCCGCGCCAGCTTCGCGCAATAATTGGAGCAAACTCAAATTGCCGTTGGCTTTTACGGCGTAACAAATCTGGGGCTGGAGGGGCGCAAACGCCGCCGCCAGCCGCCGGTATTGCGCACGCACGGTGTTGGCAGAATATACATACAGCGGCGTGCCAAATTCAGCCGCTAACGCTACCAGCGGCACACCTTCACAATAGAGTTGTAATTGATGATAGGGAAACAAATTGAGAGCAAACGGAATACGCACTACGCAACACGTATTGCGTAGTGCGTATTCCGCAACATTTCAGGCTTTCCGCTCACATACGTGTTCACAGTGCGCGGCCAACGTTACGCGCAACGTATCGGCCTTAAAGCCTAAATCGCGCACCGTGTCACTCAGCCCATCGGCCTTAGCGCCCGCCACCTGATTGAGCTTGCCACAATCTAAACACAAGATAGACATGGCTTCACTATCTGCGGAATGCATCTGATAGTGCTTCTCACCATTAATGCCGGGTACCGCATCCAGCCAGCCCATGTCTACAAATGTAGATAAGTTGCGGTATACAGTGGAAAGATTCATGCCAGCCTGTTTAACGGTGTGATGCAAGTCCTCGGCCGTCAGGGGCGCGGTGGCGGCGAACAGCGCTTCTACCAAAGCGCGCCGTGGCCCAGTTAGCCGGTAGCCCGAGGCACGTAAATGCTCGTAAATTTCTACATTCGTCATGCCATCACCTCAACCCGCAAAATGCTAGCAATTTCGGTTCCAATTACGTGTTCCGGTGCGTGGCGGCCAGCGCCCAACTTTACGCGCACAGGGCCATTGAACGGCGCACGGTTAATCAGTTGAATGTTTGCACCCGGCACCAAGCCTAACTCCGCGCAATAGCGCAACCGTGGGCCATCATCTGTTTTTACGCGGCGCAAAACTCCGCTCACGCCAATAGCCACCTCCGCCAACGGCTGGTCTTGGATGGGCGCAATCTTTCCGTCCTTGGTGGGAATTGGGTCACCGTGTGGGCAGTGGGTGGGAAAGCCACACACTTCATCCATTCGGTCTTCAAACGCTTCCGTAATGGTAAGTTGTAAGCCGTGCGCCTGTTCGTGCACTTCATCCCAGCCAAAGCCCATAATTTTCACCAAGAAAACTTCTAGTAAGCGGTGGCGGCGGATGGATTTAAGAGCCTCGCGCTCACCAGCCGATGTGAGGGCCACGCCTTGGTACGGCTTGTGCGAGAGCATGCCAGCTTCATCCAAGCGGCGTAACATGCGCACCACCGCCGAAGGTGAAACTTCCAGTTTATCGGCCAAGAGAGATGTGGTGGCACCCTCCGGCATAGCCTGAAGCCGATAAATCTCCCCTAAATATTCCCGCATGGTTGGGCTAATTTGCAAAATTTACCTCAGTCAATTATGAGTTTCCAAATTGGAAAGTTCAAAATTTCTTATTGCAATTGACTTGCACTAACAGCCGCATCATAATGGAATTGCAAATTATTCGCAAGACGATAAAAAACCACCAGTTTGATTTAGGAGCCATCATGTCACTTTCTGCCGCACTGCGTGAAGGCACAAAACACGCACACCGTGCCGCTGAGAACACGCCGTTTATTCGGGCTTTCCTCGCCGCCCAAGTTAGCCCAGAAACCTATGGCCAATTGCTGGCGCGCTTGTACCAAGTTTATTCTGTGCTTGAGGCGAGTTTGGAAAAACACCGAGCACACCCACTGGTGAGCACCATTCACAGTGAGGCTCTCTCGCGGATTGCGGCTTTAGAATGTGACTTGTTGCATTTCTTGGGCGCGGACTGGCCCAGCCGCATTCACCCTACTCCCGCCACGCAAACGTATACGGCTCGGATTCAGCAACTGGCCCAAGAGTGGCCGCTGGGTTTAATTGCGCACCATTACACACGTTATCTAGGTGATTTATCGGGCGGCCAAGCCTTGAAGCGAGTGGCAACCAAAGCGTTTAATTTACAAAATGGGCAAGGCGTGGCCTTTTATGAATTTCCCCAAATCCCAGATCCACAACAGTTCAAAGCTGAGTACCGCAACCAACTTGACCAGTTGGCAATTGATGCGGCCACCATTGAGCAACTCACCCAAGAAGCCAATCGGGCGTTTGAGTTGAACACGCACCTGTTTGCCGAATTAAGCGCCAACTAATTACTTAAACTAAGCGCCGAATGGTGGCGCACAGGAAAGGATACGATTCAATGTTCGTTTCATTTTTACTTACATTGCGTGAAGGGCTAGAAGCCGCCTTAATTGTGGGCATCATCTTTGGTTATTTGCGTAAGCTGGGCCAAACACAATACTACCGCTGGGCAGGCAATGGCGTTCTTGCGGCGGTTGTGCTGAGTGCGGTATTGGCGTTTGGTATCACAGTCATTGGCGCAGAATTGGAAGGCCCCGCCGAGCAATTATTTGAAGGCGTGACGATGATGCTGGCGGTGGCGGTGCTGACGTGGATGATTTTTTGGATGCGCTCACAAGCGCGGACGCTGAAAAGCACCATTGAGGGTGAAGTGCAAAAAGCCATTTTGGGCGGCACGGCTTGGGGCTTGGCCGCCGCCACATTTTTAGCTGTGTTCCGTGAGGGCGTTGAAACGGCGCTGTTCCTCGGGGCCGCCGCCTTTCAAACTTCTGGCCTAGAAACTTTGGTGGGCGCGCTGATTGGGCTAAGCGTGGCGGCGGTGGTTGGCAATTTGATTTACGCTTCCGCCGTCCGGCTGAATGTGCGCTTATTTTTTGATGTGACCAGCTTGCTCTTGCTAGTTTTTGCGGCTGGCCTGTTCATGCACGGCATCCATGAATTTCAAGAACTCGGCCTGCTCCCGGAAGTGATAAAGCCCTTGTGGGATACCAGCGCCTTCGCCAGTGAATCATCCTTATTGGGCCAATTCCTCCGCACGTTGGTAGGTTACACGCCCACGCCATCTCTGGTAGAAATTCTGGCGTACGTGGCCTACTGGCTGATTACGCTCTTGGCCGTGCGCTGGTGGACGGCGCGCTTGGCGGCTGGCCCAGCCAAAACGGCTGTAACGCGGGCCTAGTTGTAAGAGTAAAAATCAAAAGCAAAAGGCCGAAGTGAAATCACTTCGGCCTTTTTGTTTGGAAGAACGTGTGAACTGCAAAGACTCAATCCAATACGTAGCGCGGGTAAGTAAGTTTGGCGGCCTCAGAGCGGGCTAAATCAATTTCAACCGTTACAAATGGTTGCTGGCGTGAAGTAACAGCCAACACTTGGCCATCCGGGTCAATCACCCAGCCCTGCCCGCCCAAATCCATGTGTAGATCATCACTCACATGATTGGAGGAAAGCGAATACGCGCCGCTCACCACGGCTTGCACGCGGCCACCGGCCAGCCATTTATCTACGGTGGGTTTGCCGGTGGCGCGCGGCGTGGCAATAATGTGCGCACCCGCCAAGCCATAAGCCCGAGCGTGTTGCAAAAACCAAAGCTCGGTGCAAATCACCATGCCGATTTTTAGGCTATCGGCTTCTACCACATCAAAGCGCCCCGCCCCGCGTTGATACCAACTCGCTTCCCAAAAGCCTTCATCTTCCGGCAAATAATATTTATCATGCGCTGTGCTATAGCCATGCGTGGCCTGCCACACAAAACCTTCGTTCAAACGTACTCCGCCTCGGTTCACCGGGCGCGAACCAATGACCACCGCCGCGCCTAATTCTGGCAAACGGGCCAGCCAGCGCTCATGTTCTGTCACAGCGGCTTGCCACACTGCCGCAGAAAACTCACGCGTGAGGGCAAACCACGGGCTAAACGGCATCTCTGGCAAAAGCACACCTTCACTGCCCTCAGCTTGAGTGTGCGCCACCAATGCGGCCCAATCTTCAGCCAAGCCGCTGGGTTCCGTGCGCAGTTCGCAAACGGTCACTTTCATGCCAAGCCTTCAACCACTACCATCTTAGAGGTGGCGTACGCGTGGCGCATGGCGCGGGCGGGCGCGTACTCTGGAGAATTGACCCACGCTTTGGCTTGCTCAAGCGATAGAAATTCCAAAATCACCAAGCGGCCCGGCGTCCATTCGCCCTCTAGCACTTCAGTGCGGCCTCCGCGCGCAATGTATTGGCCGCCATACTGCGCAATGGTGGCAGGCGCTAGCTTCTTGTATTCGTCATAGTTCACGGCGTCATGCACAGTCACATCCACAATCACATAAGCGGTCATAGAATCACTCCGTTAATAATCTAGTCCGCACTGGCCGCGCCGGGTACGGCAGACGCGGGCATCGCTTGTGCCACTGATGCTTCGGCCAACGCGTTGAACGTCCAGAGCAAGAAGGCAATCCACATGAAATCGGCCAGCAGGAGGTGTGCTAACTGCGTCCACAGCGGAACGAGCAACAGGACATTGAGTAAGCCCATGCTCCATTGGGCCGCTACTAGCCCGGCCACCGCCCAAGACCAGCGCCGCGCGGAAGCGTTGGGGGCCATGTTAGTACGCAGGAAAACCAACCACAACAAAAATAAGCCCGCCAAAATAGAAATAGCCGGATGGCCTAAACGCAAACGCACAAGCACTTCAACCAGCGCGTTGTAATTTTCGCCCAAACGAATGGCCAGCAAATCACCCAACGAAATGATGGAGCCGGTGGCGCTCATGAGCCAAATGCTGAGGCCGCCCAACACAAACCAACGTAAGCGCTCACCAGCCGCCCGCCATGCAATGGGTTGCCCACCGGAGGCCCACCACGCTGTGAGCAAAATGGTGCCCAGCAAAATCAGTGTGTTGAGCATGTGAATAGGTTGAATTACCACACGCATGGCTGAGGTATCCATAGCCGTCCAGCGGAAAAGCACTAACCCCGCGCCCAACAAAGATTCTACGATGATGACGATGACGGAGGCCACTGCCCCACGGCGCACGCGGTGCCCAGCGGTGTACAACCGAAACGCCCACGCGGCCAAACCAAACACCATGAGCAAAGCCACGCCGCTGGTGGCGCGGTGCGAAAATTCAATCATGCGTTCCAAGCTGGGGTCACGCGGAATCACTTCGCCATCACACAGCGGCCAATGGTCACCACAACCGGCACCGGAGCCAGTGGAGCTGACCACCGCGCCCCACAGAATCACAAGCACATTGAAAGCCAGCACGAGCCACGCGTAACGGGTGAAGTTGGTTTTGGAATTGAGCATGATGTTTTATTGTGAGATTTTTCAGACGATGGCCAGCATGATAACATTTTCCCCACCATAAATTTGAGCTAACTACTCTGAATTGAACACTAAGGTGACAGTCACCTATATAACTCTTCTAGAATTTAGTTTTCCGCTGTTTTTTCAACGGGCGCTTCTTCCAGCGCAATGGTGTAACCAAAGCGGCCGTTGGTGCGCAAGTAAATGGGCTGGCGCGGGTTGGGTTCCATTTTGGCGCGCAGGTTCCGCACGTGGGCGCGCACCACTTCTTGGCTACCGGTGCCGGGCGGGTACTTCCACACTTCTTGTAACAATTGTTCCGCCGTAAATACCCGGCCCGCGTTGCGCATGAGGAATTGAAGAAGTTCAAATTCCACCGGCGTGGGGTTCACCACTTTATCGCCCACCGCCAGTTCAAACGTTTCTACGTTGAGCGTGAGCGCGCCCACGGTGATGCGTTTGGGCGGCACCACGGTGGAGGTTTCGGTGGTGGGCATTTCTGCCCGTGCGGCGGCGGTGCCGTTGGCCACCGTTTCTGGCAAAGCTTCCACCTTGGCCCGCAAAATAGCTTGCCGCCGTAAATTCCCCAAGGCCAACGCCAGCCGCTCGGCCACGCTATTGGCTAACTTTTGCTTATCTTCAGATAACATCGAGCGTTGATTTTCCGGCTGATTGAACACAGCTGTGCCGCGCCGCAAACGTAAGTGCAAAATCCCCAACGTTTCACCTTGCGCCACCAACGGCACACACAGAGAGCGGTGATTGATCGGGTCGGTAACGTGTTGACACATCGGCGGAATATCGGCCGCGAACAATTTGCCGCGCCGGAAGGCTTGGCAATCATCAACGCCAAACTCCGGCTCGCCGGGCGGCGTGCGGCCCCACGCCGTCGTCAGTTCAAACCGGCTAGTGTTTTCATTCAACAAGTACAAAGCCCCAGCTTCCGGTGGAAAAAGCAACTGCACAAAATCACCTAACACTGGGTACATCTCCGCCAGAGAGACGCACGCTTGCAGGCGGGTACTCATCTCATCCAACAGCGAAACTTCTCGATGACTTTGTTCTAAACCCTTCACCCAATCAGCCATCCGTTGTTCAATGGCCTGTGCTTCTTCTTCGGCCCGCTTACGTCCCGAAACATCCATCTTTACGCTTTGTAGGTACACCGGCTGGCCGGCTTGGTCTCGGATGAGCAGGGCTTCATCATGAATCCACACTTCTTGACCGTCACGCGTCTGCATCCGGTATTCACCGATGTACGGTTTAGCACCGGGCGTGTACACATGCTTCAAATCATTCACAACCCGCTCACGGTCTTCCGGATGAATTTGGCGTTGCCACAATTCTGAATCAGCCACCCACTCGGCTTGGGAAAAGCCTAACATCCGTTCAATTTGCGGACTGATGGAAAGCGTACTGCTGTTAGCGTCCAGCGCCATCACATGCACGCCCACCGGAATTTGATCAACCAATTGTTGGTAGCGGGCTTCGGCTTGCCGCAGGGCGGCCTCAGTGAGGATGCGGGCGGCGCGCACGCGGGCCGCGCTCACCTCGCGTTCAATGGCGGGCACTAAGCGCGGCAAATAATGGCGGCGGATTAAATCATTCGCGCCCAAGCTGAGGGCGTTGCGCATTTCCTGCGGTTGGTTAGCTTGGGAGATGAGTAGGAACGGAATATCGTGGCCACTCTCACGCAGAAGCGCCAGAGCCGAGGCGGCACTAAAGGCGTTGAGTTCGTAGTCACACACAATTACGTCCCAACTCGGTTGCTCCAGTGCGGCGCGCAGGCCAGCAGGTGAATCCACGCGGCCACCATCCACTTCATAATCGGCGCGTCGTAACTCATCCACAATTTCTGGGACGATGGGCGCATCAGCTTCAGCAACAAATAAAATGTGTAACGGTTTGGGCATATTCAGGTTTACGAGAGTATTTCTTAATGGTCTAAAACATATGAACAGGCACGCTGAGCCTGCCGAAGCGCGCCGCTCTCAGCTCAATTCGCACCCTTCGACAAGCTCAGGGTGCTTGTACTTAGAGTAAAACCTATTTAAAAAACATCCTCCAAAGCTATTTATATCGCCATCGCTCAACTCACGGCGGCAAAAAATTCTCTTTCCACTTCCGCCCGCGTGGGCCGCCCAGCCAAACGCATAAAACTGGTGAGCGTGGGGTGCACGCGCTGAAGCGCTTCTACAATTTGGCCGCAGGTGCGGCGCACCGAAAAGTGCGCAGTGGGCGTGGTGCGCAATTCACACAAATGGAAAGCTTCGCGCAAATTAAACGTCATCAGCACGCGCCGGTTAAAACCGTTGGGAACCAGATAACTGGCTTCGTTCGGCAAATCGGCCGCCAGCGCCACGTATGCGTCCCGCGCGGCGTCCATCGCGGTGCGGTATTCCGCTTCAAAACCGGCATCGGCAATAGCCTGCGGCACGGCATAACCCAAGTTAGCCGTTAGCGCCTGCGGGCTTTGCGTCATCATGCGGTGGCGCTTGAGTTCAAAATATCCGCCCTGATCCATCACACAATCAAACGTGTAGGTGATGTGCTCCAACTCACGTAACGGCACATCATACTTATCTAGGCCGCCTAATGCCCCGCGGGCGAGTGCGGTTTTTTGCTCCGCGCTCATGGCGGCTATAGCGGCGCGGCATTCAGCCAACGTACTCTGGCCATAGCGGTACAAACACGCCGCTAGGAATTTATCTTCGGCGTCCGCTTCGTAATCCAATAAAGTCACTGGCGCGCCAGAAGTGGGCACACTGGCTACACTGTACGCGGCGTGGGTGAGCGCCTCCGCCGTGGCGCTTTGGTACGGCACTGCATCGGCATACTTCACCAGCGTGGGCACTTCACCCTGCGCCACGCGCTTCACCGCTTCACCAATCTCACGTACTTCTTCCAAAGGATGTGAGAGCATTTTGCGGATGGCGCTCTCTAGCACACGGGCGTTGGCTGTTACGCCCACGTTAGCCAGCGCGGCGGCTGGCAAAAGAAAACGGCAGTTATCCACATACTTAGACCGAATGCGGCCATCCCACCGCGCTTCGCTCTCACCGTCTTTGCGCGGGAAGCGCGCCTGCATCAGTTTTTGCACCGGCCCCAGCGAACGCGCATACACATCAAACAACATGCGGCAGGTGCGGCGATACAGCTCAGCGTGGGCGCTGTTGGCAATGGCGGGCGGCGTAAAAAAATCATTCGGCTCCCACTTTTGATAGCGCGTAGATTTTTCAGTGTAAGACGCCAGCCGATTCGATTCTAAACATTCAATGGCCAGCCGCGAAACGTTTTCGACCGCAATATGCAAAACGGCGTGCTCAGCTACGCTGGCATGGCCGTAGCCCACCACCCACTTCTCATGAAACTGCGCGGAGGCTTCATCCGTCAATTCCGCCGCAATCTCCCGAAATGATTCGGGGCTTCGGGACGTTTTAGCAAACGCAACGGCAATTACTTCCGGGCTAAGATGTTTAGGGCTTAGGAGGTAAATATCTCGGTCAGGCATATTGTTTTACGTAGTTCGGATTGCATGTTGCGTATTTCGTATTGCGGAAGCGCATTACTGAATGCGTTATACGCACTACGTTTCACGCGTCACGTTGCAATATCTCGCGCGCGCTCAAAATATCTCGCTGAATTTGCGCCACGAGCGCTTCAATGCCGGAGAATTTCATCTCGGGCCGCAAGCGGGCGATAAATTCTAAAGAGAGTTCCGTGTTGTACAAATCAGCCGAAAAATCTAAAACGTGCGCTTCCACCGTTTGCACCGGCGTGGGTGAATTGAATGTGGGACGAAAGCCGATATTTGTCACTGCCAGATGTACGCCGTAAGTGGTGTGCGCCCAACAAGCATACACGCCAACGGCTGGCACTGCATCTTCATCTGAGTGCGTTAGGTTAGCAGTTGGGATGCCGATGGTACGCCCCCGTTGCGCGCCCTGCACCACTTGGCCCGTAAGGCGGAAGGGGCGGCCCAACAGCCGCGCGGCTTGTTCCACCGCGCCATCGCGCAAGCACTGGCGGATGCGGGTGCTGGAGATAATTTCCCCATCCAGCAAAATGGGCGATTGCACCTTCACCTGAAAGCCCAGCTTTTCCCCAGCGGCTTGCAAGTACGTTACGGTGCCTTCGCGGTTGTGGCCCAGTGCAAAATCTGCGCCACACCACACTTCACTCAGCTTCACTTTTGTCACCAACTCCTGCACGTAATCGGCGGCGGTGATGGCGGCAAAGTGGGCATCAAACGTGTGCGTTATCAGTACATCCACGCCTAACGCGGCGAGGTGTGCGGCTTTGGCTGGCTGGGTGGAGAGATAAAACGATGGCCGCCGCCCACGCAGAAAAACCGCCGGATGTGGCGCAAACGTAATCACCACAGCCAGCCGCCCAGTAGCATGTGCGTGCGCCACCATCTCGCCAATTACGGCTTGGTGGCCACGGTGCACGCCATCAAATGCGCCAATGGCCACGCAGGTGGGTTGGTTTAATTGGAGTTCATTAAAACTAGCAACAGATTGCATGTGAATACAATTTTACGGATGCGGATTCTTGAACGTTTGCTGGGTCAATATCAGCCCCATCAGGTCTTAAGCACTAAAAACTTTCTCTGGCCGCCACACGCGGCGTTGTGTATCAGCGGCTAACACAGCAAAAAAATCATTGGTGGCTGTATAAGCGCGCGCTAAAGTACCAGCCGGTATATCACTCGCCAGCGGCAAAAATTGGCCGTTCTGCACGCGGCGCGCTTCCTCCGCAGAAAGGGCCACGGAGGGCCAATCGGGCACGGCTAGCGCCGGAGATTTTAACCGCGCCGCCCACGTGCCGGCCGCAAACTCAGCTTGCAAAGTTTCCAACGTAACCGCTTCTTCCAGCCGCATAGGCCCAGATTGCGTGCGGCGCAGGGCGGCCAAGTGCGCACCACACCCCAACACTTGCCCTAAATCATGCGCCAGTGAACGGATGTACGTGCCGGCTGAAACTAAAACATCCAAAACACAAATGGGCGGCGTCCACTCCATAATTTCTAAATGATGCACGGTGACTGGGCGCGGCTCCAGTTCCACCGCTTCGCCGCGCCGCGCCAAATCATACATTTTTTGCCCGCCGCGTTTAATAGCAGAAAAAGCTGGGGGCCGTTGCTGAATGGCGCCGCGAAAATTTTCCAGCGCGGCTTCCGCAGCGATGCGGTCTGGCACAATTTCACTGGTGGCCGTTATTTCGCCATCAGCATCATAGGTGTTAGTGCTTTGCCCAAAGCGCACATGCGCCAAGTAACGTTTATTTTTGTTCAGCAGATATTCACTCAGCCGCGTGGCTTGGCCCATGCACACCACCAACAAACCCGTCGCCAGCGGGTCTAACGTTCCGGCGTGGCCCACCTGCCGCTCTTTAGCGCCGCGCCGCACCGCCGCCACCACATCATGGGAAGTGGGGCCAGTGGGTTTATCAATCAGCAGTAAGCCGGAATACATGGTGCGATACGCCTGAAATTTTATTTATCGGCCGCGCCCGTTCTTCAACAACGCTTTAGTGGCCGCTAATACCGCCGCTTCCACTTCGGCCAACGGGCCGCTCACTTCGGCGCCAGCGGCGGCCACATGCCCGCCACCGCCAAACTGCATGGCCAATTTGGCCACATCTATGCCTTGCACCGCGCGCCAACTCACTTTCACTTTGTTATCCGCGCGCTCAGTAAAAATCACGGCCACATCCGCTTCGCGCACGGAGTTCAGCACGTTAATTAAATCTCCATCACCATTACCATGATATTGCGTGGCGGCTTTATCCGCCAACGTGAGGCTGGCCCACACTAAACGGTCTTCTAGCTTAATGCGGGTAAGGCCTTGGCCCCACAGCCGCACCGTGTGGTAACTGCGTTTGTAAAACGCCAAGTCATACAACTCTGGCAGATTGGCGCCCGCTTGCATGAGCATTTGCACCAATGCCAAAGTTTTGGTGGTGGTGCTAGATGTGCGAAAGCCCAAGGTATCAGTGATGATGCCCACCATCAGTGCCTCAGCCGCCACGCGGGTGAGCGGCAGGCCCAGCGGCTCCAGCAGTTCCGTCACCAGTTCGGCAGTGGAGGCGGATTGCACATCTAAAAGATTGACGGCCGCAAAACCCGGGTTTGTCACATGATGATCAAACATCAAATCCGGCGGGCGCGGCAGTTGCTCACCCAGTTTGCCCAAGCGGCCCAAGTCAGCCGCATCCAGTGCCACTATCAAATCATATTCGCCACGCGGCTCTTGAGAAATTTCGGCATAGCTTTGCAAAAAGCGGAAAGTATCGGGCGGGCCATCACTGCACGCAAACGTCACTTGCTTACCAATGGCACGCACAGCCAAGCCAAAACCCAGCAATGAACCAACAGCATCACCATCTGGGCTAACGTGCGTGAGCAGAAGCACACGCTGGGCGCGGGCCACCCGTTGCCGCGCGGCGGCCAGATGCGCCTCGGCCACATTGGGTTTGAACGGAGCAAGAAAAGATGAGGAATTCACGCGGCGGCTCCGTTCTCGCTCAAGGCTTGTAAGGCTCGCAAAGCGCGTTCGGCTTCAGGGGCCGGCACAAAGAGATGGTCATGGTAAAACGCGGCCACCACGTTGCAACTGATGTTGGCCTGAGTGAGTGCCCGAGTCACGGCGGCCGTTAATCCAACCGCGTCCAAAGCAGAATACACCGTCAACGTGAGCCACGCCGCTACAAAACTGTACGGCCAGGCGTGCGCATCCGCCACCGCGCGCGGCACAATCACCGTTAGCCCTTCCGCTTCAGAAAAAGTGCCGACGGGTTGCACATCCGGCGGCACAGGGCTAGCGTGAGGGCGAGTGCAAAACACATACTCACCGGGTTGGAGGACGGGCCGCAGAGAGCGAAGCAAAGCGGCTAAATCTTTTTCACCACTCACTGTTGCGCATCAGCTCCGGTTTGTTTAATTTCATCTAACAAGCGCGAAACATCTTCCACATTTTCTAGGCCCGGGTCCCAATGAAAAACGATGTTGGGCGTGTTGCGCAGTTGCACCCGGCGGCCCACTTCGCGCCGAATGAAACCAACGGCGTGCATGAGGGCTTGCATCATTTCTTTTTTACGCGCTTCATCCCCAAGGGTGGAAACAAAGACGTTGGCCTGTGCCAGTTCTCGGTCAATCATCACGCGCGTCACCGTCACCATGCCGAGGCGTGGGTCTTTCAACTCGCGTTGGAGTAAGTCTGAGATTTCAGCGCGGATACGTTCAGCCACGCGCTTTTGGCGAATAGGGGTTGGCATTGGCTAGCACAAGTGTCGCGTGCCGGGTGTCGAGTGTCCTCCACCCTTCGACAAGCTCAGGGTAGGCATAGATTGACACTCGACACTTTGACGCGCGACACTCAACGATGTTAATTAACTTGCTGAATTACAAAAAACTCCAAAATATCGCCCTGCCGCACACCATCGTAATCTTTGATGCCGACGCCGCACTCCATGCCTTTTTGCACCTCGCGCACGTCATCTTTCTCGCGCCGCAAAGAGCCCACTTCACCTTCATGCTCAATTTTGTTTTGGCGCAGAACGCGGACTTTGGCGTTGCGGCGGATTTCGCCCTCACGGACGGAACAACCGGCAATGTGACCCATTTTGGGGATCTTGAACACGGCCCGCACTTCGGCGCGGCCAATGGTCACCGGCTTGAACTCGGGGCCAAGCAAACCCTTCAAAGCTTTCTCAATATCTTCAATCAACCGGTAGATAATGTCATACTGGCGGATAGAGATGCCGTTGGTTTCGGCCAGCCGCGCCGCCGCCCCATCCACTGCCACCGAAAAGCCAATCACAATCGCGTTGGAAGCCGTGGCCAGCATCACATCGTTCTCGGTCACGTTGCCGGTTTCGGCGTACAGAATATTGACGGACGGGCCTTCGCCGCTGTTGAGCTTCTTGAGCGATTGCACAATCGGCTCCAGCGAACCTTGCACATCGGCTTTGACGATGAGCACCAGCTCTTTGGCCTCGCCAGCTTTGAACTTGGCAAAGATTTGATCCAAGCCGACCGGCTTGACTTGCTCTTGCTTGGCTTCTTTTTGGGCCAGCTTGCGTTCGGCTACTACCACCCGCGCTTCGCGGTCACTTTCGGCGATGCTGAATAAATCACCGGGCACCGGCACTTCAGATAGACCCATTAGGCTCACCGGCGCGGAGGGGCCAGCTTCTTTAATGGGCTTGCCCTTATCATTGAACATGGCGCGGATTTTGCCGTAAGCCGTGCCAGCCACAATCACATCACCCGCGTGCAGGGTGCCGTTTTGCACCAAAAGCGTGGCAATTACGCCGCGCGCTTTATCTAAATTGGCTTCCAACACCGTGCCGGAGGCATCGGCTTCGGGGTTGGCTTTGATATTCGTTAAATCATCCGCCGTCAGCAGAATGGCTTCCAGCAAATCATCAATGCCCATTTTCTGCTTAGCCGAAACGGGCACCACCATAGTTTTGCCGCCCCAGTCGTCTGGCGTCAATTCCAGTTCTGCGAGTTGGGTTTTCACCCGTTCTGGGTTGGCGTTGGGCTTATCTACTTTATTGAGCGCCACAATAATGGGCACACCGGCGGCGCGGGCGTGCGCGGCGGCCTCCCGCGTCTGTGGCATCACGCCGTCATCGGCGGCCACCACCAAAATGGCAATATCCGTGGCCTGCGCACCACGCGCCCGCATAGCCGTAAACGCTTCGTGGCCGGGCGTATCTAAAAACGTGATGCGGCGCTTGTTGTGTTCCACTTGGTAAGCGCCAATATGCTGAGTGATGCCCCCGGCTTCATGCGCGGCCACGTCTGCCTTGCGGATAACGTCCAGCAAGGAAGTTTTACCGTGATCAACGTGGCCGAGGATGGTGACAACGGGCGGGCGCACGGATAAGTCCGCGGCATCTTCGGCTTCAATCACTTTGCGCCACGCGGGGCCGTTGGCCTTGGCTTCTTCTTTTTTCTTTTCTTCTTCTAAAACTTCAGCAGAAACTTCGGGTTTGGCTTCGTAGCCTAGTTCTTGGGCAATCAGCGCGGCTGTATCAAAATCTAACAGTTGGTTGATGTTAGCCATCATCCCGTTGCTCATCAATTGCTTGATGATTTCAATCGGGCTGGCTTTAGTTAAATTAGCAAGCTGACGAACTGTAACTGGATTAGGAAGCTCAACCGTTTTAAGACCGTTGTCGCTCATATATACCTCCATCGTGAGGAGGGATGAGCGCCAGCGGCCATCTACCGGCTTACGCGGGGCGTTAGCGGAGGGCGCTCATCTCTCTAAGTTGTTGGCGGCCAAGTGCCAATTGGCCGTCAGGTATCGGATTCATCGGAGTATTGTTGGCCGTGGGCGCGCAAGGTCGCCCGATCGGCATCGGTAATTGTCACTTTCAAGGCGCGGTCTAACGCGCCGGTTTTCAACGCCTGTTCCCAACAAGACCTTTGGTTGTGCAAGTACGCACCTCGCCCATTGGCTTTACCAGTTGAGTCCACAAACACTGCTCCATTTGGCCCACGCACCACCCGCACCAATTGCCGCTTGGCTTGAACTAGCCGGCAGGCAATGCAGGTGCGTTGCGGAATATGCTTCACACGTTTAGGGGCGGGCATGGCCAAAAGCGCTATTCTTCTTCACCGCCCAGCAAATCACCACCCCGGTTGGATTTGCGCAACTTTTGCTTAATGTACACACCCAATTCTTCATCATAGGTGATTTCAGCCGCCGGACGACGCTTGCCCTTCTTCTTGCCCTTCTTCTTGGCTCCGGGCGTGTCATCATCCTCGCTTTCATCGTCCTTGGCTTCGTAGTCTTCTTCCTCTTCCGTCTCAGCTTCAGCCGCACCTTCACCTTCGGTGGCCACGGCTTTAGCCGCTACTGGCTCACCCACGGGTTCGGCCACAGCGAGTTGCGCCTCAGCCGTTGGTTCAGCCGAGGTTTCTTCGGTGGCGACTGGCGCTTCCAGATCCGGCTCAGCAGGGAATTCCAGCTTGCCTAGCACGCCCTTCACTTCTTCCAAGTGTTTGTTGGAGAAGCCTTCTACTTCTAGCAGGCGCTTCTCATCTAACGCCATCACTTCCAGAATCTCGCCCACGGTCTTGTAATCACCCTCCGTGAGCAAACGCACTGCGGCATCGGATAAGCCAGCTTCGGCCAGTGGCATGCGGCGGGCGGCGCTGGGGACGGCGGCTTTGATAGCGGCGGCGCGTTCCACTTTGGCGGCGCGTTCTTCTTGCCGGCCGCGCGCCATCTTCTTCTCCACCATTTCTACCAGTTTGGCCAACAGCGTGTAGTCTTCCGGCGCCAGCGGGCGGCCTTCCGCCTTGCGTTGGAGGATAGCCTCAATGGTGCGGATCATTTCCGTATTCTGCCGCAACAAATCAGCGTACTGCACATCACTGACAATTTTGTTCTTGGCATCCGTAGCGGCTTCGGTGAGGCTCTTAATATCAATGCGCCAGTTGGTGAGTTTAGCGGCCAAGCGGGCATTCTGGCCTTCACGTCCAATGGCCAAGCTCAGTTGGTCATCCGGCACCACCACCATCGCAGTGCGGCCTGAGATGGGGTCATCATCCAAATACACTGCGGTGACGCGGGCGGGGCTGAGTGATTTAGCAATAAACGTGGATTGATCAGGATTCCATTCAATCACGTCAATCTTTTCATCGTTCAATTCTTTGACGATGGATTGAATGCGCACACCGCGCATACCCACGCACGCCCCCACCGGGTCTACGCCTTCTTGGCGGGCCGAGACGGCCACTTTAGAGCGGTAACCCGATTCACGGGCAATGGATTTGATTTCCACTGAGCCGTTATAAATCTCCGGTACTTCGTACTCCAGCAAGCGGCGGAGCATGTTCTTGTGGGTGCGCGAGAGGATGATTTGCGGCCCACGTGTAGTTTTGCGCACTTCTAACACAAAAGCGCGCACTTTTTGGTGGGCGTAATAACGCTCACCGGGCATGGTTTGGTTGCGCGGCAAGGTCGCTTCCGTGCGGCCTAAACCAACCGTAATCGAGGTAGAACTCACGGCTTGCACCGTGCCATTCACAATATCGCCTTCACGGGAGGCATATTCTTGATATTGGCTCTCGCGCTCGGCCTCACGCAGGCGTTGCACAATCACTTGCTTGGCGGCTTGCGCGGCGATGCGGCCAAAATCTTTCGGCGTAGCTTCCACCGTCACCATATCGCCCAGCTTGGCACCGGGGTCCACTTCACGCGCATCGGCCAGCGTCACTTCGGTGTTGCGCTCCAGCACGCTATCCACCACTTCTTTTTCAGCATAAATCTTAATGGCGCCGGTGGATAAATCCACCTTGGCCACCACATGCTGAGCGGCGGAGGCGTTCAAGGCTTTGCGGTACGCCGTGACCATAGCATTCTCCAGCGCTTCTACAATCACATCACGCTTGAGTTTGTTTTGCTCAATAATTTCGTTAAAGGCGAGGTTTAATTCACTCTTCATACAAATCCGGCCAACACTGTGGCTTACAACTAAGAAACGTGGGGGTTGCCCACGTTTCAATGGCACTAGCACTAAACTGGTTAGATTTTAGCACTGTGGTTTGGGTTAGGCAAGTGAGATGGGTGATTTTAGGAGGTGACTGTCACCTTTTCTTCAAGTTACCCCTGCGCTTCACGGGCGGCTTTGCGCTTGGCACGTAAGCCTACCAAACGTTCCTCGCCCTTCATCAGCCGCGCAAAGTTGGGGCGCAGAGCGTAGGCCAGCAAAAGCGTGGCCCCCACCCCAAACCACACAAATGTCCAACTCAGCACGCCGAGATACGCCAAATAGGCCAGCACGCCCGTCACCGTGAGCGCGGTGAGAATGGTGGCCACGCTGGCATAACCCACAAACTATAAAATCAACGCCCCTTCAATAAATACAATCGGCAACATCCACGGCCAAAAGCCAATGGCCGCGCCCGCGCACGTTGCGCCGCCCGCGCCGCCCTTAAAGTTCAGCCACACAGGATAGTTGTGGCCCACAATGCTGGCGAGGCCGCTAAGCACCATGCCCCACTCTTGCACCCAACCGGCGGGCAAAAGCCACTGCGCCAGCCACACGGCCAAGGTGCCTTTGAGAATATCAGACATGGCGGTGAGAAAGCCCACCCAAAAGCCACCCGCCCGCATGGCATTGGTGCCGCCAGTGCGCCCACTGCCAAACGTGCGCACATCCTTGCCCGTAAACAACCGCACGTACACCAAGCCGGAGGGAAACGAGCCGAGCAAATAACCGCCCACCACTGCCAAAATTAATTCTAGAATTTCCATAGTGCTCCCAAATCAGAGAATTGGAGAATTAGAGATTGGGCGTGACCCGCATTTCAACCTCACTCACCTGCCCATTCTGGATGTAAAACGCGCGGCTGTGCCATTGGTTACGCTCATTGGGTGAAACAATCACATACAGCGTTTCTGGGTAGTAAGCTTCTGCCACATCGGTTGGAGACGGTATGGCCGGGCCGCGCGGGTGAGAGTGAAAAATAGCCGTCAGCTCCAAACCGGCGTCATCAATCGCCATCATCGCCTGAATTTGCGCCAGTGGCTCCATTTGGTAGCGCACCGGGCTGTGCAGGCTGTTTTCCACTAAGTAAACGTGTTCCACCACCCCGCCCCGCCCGCCCAGTAAACCGCAGGCTTCATTAGGCAGTTGGGCCTCCAAATGCGCCGTTATCACATGCCAGTGCGCGGCCGTCATCTGCAACATCACAGCGGGGATTATACCTGTGGCTCCATGCTCGGTGGGCAACCGTCAACACGAATTGCACAAATTTCACGAAACACTCTCAATTCGCGTCATTCGTGAAATTCGTATTGACGATTATGCGAACTATTGGATAGCTAAAATTTTCCCGCTTGACAACGCTTCAGTCTCCGCCTATACTGGCGCAATAAATTTAGGCATGCCTAAATGCTGATTTCGGAAATACAAATATGCTCACCCATGCCACCGAAGATTATCTCAAGGCCATTTACGAAATTGAAGAAGATTTCGGCCAAGTCAGCACGTCTCTGCTCGCCGTCCATCTAAATGTAGCGCCCGCCTCGGTGACGGGGATGGTGCAAAAACTCTCCAAAACGCGGCCCCGGCTGGTGAACTATGAGCGGCATCAGGGCATGACGCTGACGCCGGCCGGGCGCAAAATTGCGCTAGAAGTTATCCGCCACCACCGGCTGATTGAGTTGTATTTGGCGGAGGCGTTGGGCTACGAGTGGGACCGGGTGGATGCGGAAGCGGAGAAGCTGGAGCACGTGATTTCTGAAGAGTTTGAAGACAAGATTGCGGCGCTGTTGGGTGACCCGAAGCTTGACCCGCACGGTGACCCCATCCCCACCAAAGCCGGCACAGTGGCCGAGGCCTGCCGCCTGCCCCTGAGCGAGATTGCGGTGGGCCAAACGGTGCGCGTGGCCCGCGTGCGTGATGGTGATTCTGAATTTTTGCGCTACCTCACTGAACTGGGCTTGACCCTGCAAACCAGCGTAACCGTGACTGAGCGCGCACCCTTTGATGGCCCCATTCACGTGGCGGTGGGTGATAAAACGCATGCGCTAGGCCGCGCGGTGACGGACAAAATTTTTGTGGAAGCGGAGTAAGAGTATGTTGGCGCTCAATTCAATTTTGGTTACGGGCCTGCTGGCCATGCTCGGTTCAATCCTTTATGCCACGGGCGATGTGCTTCTGCTGGCCGTTAAGGCACGCTTGGCCGATTATCCCAATTTGCAACCGCACGCTAAGTTGCTGTCTGGCTCTGAAAAGATGGTAGCCCTGCCGTGGTGGCGGCTGATGTGGGGCGGCTTGCTGGGTGTTTTTGCAACGCCTTTGCTTTTTATTGGGCTGTGGCCACTGTATTACGGTTTGGAAACGGCTGGCCTATGGGCGGTTTGGCCGGTCGTGGTGCTGTTCGGCGTGGGCTTTGCCATGTCTCCGTTTGTGCACGGCACGTTCACCTTTTTGGGCGAGTACGTAAAAGCCCTCAACGCCTTAGCCGGCGAAGCGCAAACCGTCATCACGCAAATGCTCACCCGCCTGCGCCAAATCCTAATGATTAGTTACGGTGCGGTGCTGGTCAGCATCATACTCGCTTCAGTGTGGTTTTCGGCGGCAGTGCTGATGGGCGGCACGCGCTTCCCAGTGTGGATGGCCGCCGTCAACCCGCTCACCGCCCTGCTGGCTTGGCTCGCCGTGCGCCGCCTCCTGCCCAAAATCAGCGAGGGGTTAGAAGGCGCCGGTTTCAACATTGCTTTCTTAGTTTTTTTTGCTTGCCTAACGTTCACACTGTGGCAACTCTAAATAATTGAACTGGAGATTCTGAGAATGAGACGTTTGATTTTAGGAATGATGGTGATGAGCCTACTACTGGCCGCATGTGCGCCGAGCGGCGGTAATTCCACCGGCGGCAACTTAGCTGACCGTACCATTAATCTGGTGACGACGGTGGGCATGATTGGAGACATTGCCAAGAATGTGGGCGGCGAGCGCGTGAACGTGGTGGCGCTGATGGGGCCGGGCGTGGACCCGCACTTATACAAGCCCACCGCCAGTGATGTGCAAACACTAGAAAACGCCGATGTGATTTTTTATGGCGGTTTGGAGCTAGAAGGCCGCATGACGGATGTGTTTGTGAAATTAGCGCGTTCTGGCAAACCCACATTTGCCGTGAGCGAAGACATTGACGCGAGCAAACTGCGCCAGCCGATTGAATTTGAAGGCAAGTATGACCCGCACATTTGGTTTGATGTGACGCTGTGGCAAGATGCGGTGCGCAAAATCAGCAAGGAAATGCAGGCGCTAGATCCAAGCCACGCCAGCACTTACCAGCAAAACGCGGACGCTTACCTGAAAGAGTTGGACACTTTGCACCAATATGTGAAAACGCAAATTACCAGCCTGCCAGAAACCAGCCGCGTGCTGATTACGGCGCACGATGCCTTTGGCTATTTTGGTCAGCAGTACGGCGTGGAAGTACGCGGCCTACAAGGCACCAGCACCGCCACCGAAGCCGGCGCTAAAGATGTGCAAGACTTGGCCGAGTTCATCATTCAACGGCAAGTCAAAGCCATCTTTGTGGAATCGTCTGTGCCGCAGGCCACGATTGAAGCCGTGCAAAAAGCGGTGGAAGCCAAAGGCTGGGAAGTGAAAATTGGTGGGCAGTTGTTCTCAGATGCGATGGGCGCGGCCAGCACGCCAGAAGGCACCTACATTGGCATGGTGCGGCACAACGTAGATACGATTGTTAACTCATTGAGATAGTTCTATATTGAGTGTCGAGTGTCCTTCGCTAAGATTGACTCTCGACACCCGGCACTCAACACCGATTTGATATGACCCCTGTTTCCATCAAAGACCTAACCGTTGCTTACCGCGAAAAACCCGTGCTGTGGGATGTGGATTTGGAAATTCCAGCCGGGAGCTTGGCGGCCATAATTGGGCCGAACGGCGCTGGTAAAAGCACCCTCATCAAAGCCGCGCTCGGCCTCATCCCCGCCGCCGCTGGAACCGTGCACTTCTTTGGCAAAAGCTACCGTGAGAACCGGCACTTGGTGGGCTACGTGCCGCAACGCACCAGTGTGGATTGGGATTTTCCAACCGATGCGCTGGATGTGGTGCTGATGGGCACGTATGGCGCGCTAGGCTGGGTAAAGCGGCCCGGCAAGCACCAGCATGATTGGGCGTTGGAGTGCTTGGCCAAAGTGGGCATGGCCGATTTTGCCAAACGGCAAATTAGCCAACTGAGCGGCGGCCAGCAACAGCGTGTATTTTTGGCGCGGGCGTTGGCGCAAAGTGCGCAACTGTACTTCATGGATGAGCCGTTTGTGGGCGTGGACGCGCTGACAGAAAAGGCGATTGTGGCCCTGCTCCATGATTTGCGGGCGCAAGGCAAAACCGTGATTTGCGTGCACCATGATTTGGACTCCGCGCCCGATTACTTTGATTGGGTGGCGCTCCTCAACGTGCGGCTGATTGCGGCCGGCCCGTTTGCCAACGTTTTTACGCAAGAAAATCTCACTAAAGCCTACGGTGGCCGCATGTACGCATTCAAACATGGGCACTAAATTCACAAAATGGATTGCGTAACCTCACGGCGCACACGATACCCAGCACGTTTTACGTTTCACTACAGTGATTGAATTACTTTCTGAACTCCTGTTTGATTACACCCTCCGCAACGTGGCGCTCGGCTCGGCTCTGCTGGGCGTGGTGAGTGGCGTGCTAGGCTGTTTTGCCATTTTGCGCCGCCAAGGCTTGCTGGGTGACGCGCTGGCTCACGCCGCCCTGCCTGGCATTTGCCTCGCCTTTATGCTCACCGGCCTCAAAGCACCCATTGTGCTGATGTTGGGCGCGGCCATTGCTGGCTGGCTCGGCACTTTGCTTTTACTGTACATCGTCCGTCAAACGCCGCTGGATGAAGACGCCGCGCTCGGCATCATCCTCAGCGTGTTCTTTGGCTTTGGCATTGTTTTGCTCACTCTCATCCAACGCACCGGCGATGCCAACCAAGCCGGATTGGATAAATATCTGTTTGGGCAAGCGGCCACCTTGGTGGAAGAAAACGTCATCACTATGGCGCTGTTGGGCGGCGTAGCGCTCGGTATCGTCACGCTTCTGTATAAAGAATTCAAGCTCATCACCTTTGATGCGGATTTCGCGGCCAGCTTAGGTTTTGGCACCCGGCGGCTGAGCATTCTGCTCACTTCATTAATTGTGATTGCGATTGTGATTGGCTTACAAACGGTGGGTGTGGTGCTGATGGCGGCGATGTTAGTCGGCCCAGCGGCGGCGGCACGGCAGTGGACGAACCGGCTGAACCATATGCTGGGGCTGGCCGCTCTGTTTGGTGCGGCTTCTGGCGTGAGCGGCGCGCTGATTAGCATTAGTGAGAACCGCATCCCCACCGGCCCAATGATTATCTTAAGTCTCACCGTGATTGTTCTGCTCTCACTGGCCTTTGGCTCCGCGCGTGGCTTTGTGTGGGATTGGTTGCGCCACCGCCGCCGCGTGCTAGAAGCGCCGGATATCAATTAAGACCTGTCAGGTGACGCGAGAAAAATCATCAATCTTTAGAACCGAAACCGCGCCACCTGATAGGTCTGCACACATTACAACTTTGGAAGTCCGAACACCATGAACACTGAAACTATCTTCCGCATTATCACTGTTGTGGTGCTGGTAAGCGCCATCAGCATCAGCGTCTATTTCCGCCACCAAGCCGAGAAGCAAGGCGGGCGGATGCGCACCACTGAAGGGCAAGGGCTAGTAAAGTTTTTGCGGCTGTACGGCTTGCTGGCGCTCTTGCCGCTGTTTGGTTATCTCATCAACCCAGATTGGGTAGCGTGGGCGCGCCTCACTTTGCCAGAGTGGCTCCGCTGGTTGGCGGCGGCAGTGGCGTTAGCCTGCATCCCGCTGGTGTACTGGATTTTCAGTAGCATTGGAAACAACATTTCACCCACGCAAGCTACGCGGCAGAATCATCAGCTCATCACGCACGGGCCATACCGCTGGGTGCGGCACCCGTTGTACAGCGTGGGTACACTGATGTTTCTGGCCATCAGCACGCTCACGGCGCTATGGTGGCTGGTGGTGGCGCTGGCACCCGGCCTTGCCATTTTGCTCTGGCGCACGCCCAAAGAAGAAGCCCGCCTGATTGAAACATTTGGCGAAACTTACCGCCAATACATGCAACGCACGGGTAGATTTATTCCGAGATTTAGATAGCGTTTCATATTCGTATTGCGTATATCGTATTCCGTATTTCATAAACCAGTTCACTACGCAATACGCAACACGAAATACGCACTCTGTTTCACACTCACCTATGTCCTCCGCTACCGTCATCATTCTCACCGGCGTGCTTGTGGCTCTCGCCTGCTCACTACTGGGCGCGTTTCTCGTTTTGCGCAAAATGAGCATGCTAGCCGATGCTATTAGCCACGCTATTTTGCCCGGCCTAATTGCCGGCTACTTTGTGGCGCAAGGCCCCAACTTGCTGGCGGGTTTTGTGGGGGCGGCGGCGGCGGCGGTGCTCACCGTTAGTATGGTGGAAGCTCTGCAAAAAAGTGGCCGCGTGGGCAATGATGCCGCCATCGGCATCGTGTTTCCGGCCATGTTCGCGCTGGGCACCGTGGTAGTTTCACGCTTCTTTGCCAACGTGCACTTGGATGCGGATGCGATTTTGTACGGCAACCTAGAATTCGCCGCGCTGGAATCACTCATCATTGGGGAGGCCAACCTCGGCCCCCAAAGTTTGTGGGTAATGGGCACGCTCACCCTCATCAACTTTCTATTCATCACGCTGTTTTACAAAGAGCTCAAGCTGGCTACGTTTGATGGTGGCCTCGCCGCCGCGCTGGGCTTCTCGCCACTCTTCATTCACTACGGCCTGATGACGGTGGTCTCCATCACGGCGGTGGGCGCGTTTACGGCCGTGGGCGCGGTGCTGACGGTGGCGCTGATGATTGTGCCCGCCGCCACCGCCTACCTGCTGACGCACCGTTTGCCCGTGATGATTGGGCTGGCGGGCGGCATTGGCGCGGCCAGCGCTATGGGTGGCTTCTTTCTAGCCGTGGAAGTAAACGCCTCTATCGCCGGTTCCATCGCCACGCTTAACGGCGTATTTTTTGCACTGGCCCTTATCTTTTCTCCGGAGTACGGCGCGGTGGCGCGCGCTCTGCGTCTGCGCACTCAGCGCGTGCAGTTTGCCAGCGAGACGCTGGTGATGCACTTGCACACGCATGAGCACAGTGATAATTCTCACGCCGAGAGTGCCGTGGCCCACCTAAGCGATGAACTGCGTTGGACGCCGCAGTTTGCGCAACAAACCATTCAGCATGCGCGGAATGCCGGTTTGGTAGAACGCGTAAATGGGCATCTCATGCTCACCACCGCTGGCCGCACTTTTGCGGAGGCCCGCGCCGCGCGCGACGCGCTGTGACGGTGGGCTAACGCGCTTTACCTGCAATTCACGCCCCACAACGAAATACGCTCTACGCTTCACGTTTCACGCTACAATTCCAAGCATGTTGATGACGGCCCAACGCTGGCTATACGCCGCCGCCGCACTCTCTGGGTTGGCGGGGTTTGTGCACATTATTGCCGCGCCCGAGCACTTTGATGAGTGGCTGGGCTACGGCATGTTTTTTGTTATTGCTTCGGCCTGCCAATTCTTGTACGCCATGATGCTGGTGGCTTACCAGCCGCCCAGCCGCGAGGTGCTGTGGACGGGCATTTTGGGCAACGCCGCCATCATTGCGCTGTGGGCCACCACGCGGTTTATTGGCATCCCGTTCTTTGGGCCGGAGGCCGGCCGCACGGAAGCCATCCGCTTTCTAGATTTGTTCTCCGTGGTGGTGGAAGTAGCGCTGATGGTATGCGTGGTGCGTTTGCTCAGGTGGCCCAAAGTCTCAACCCATTCTTAATTTCGCCCGTTATAATTTGGGCGTTAACCGCAAAGGACGCAGAGTTTCAATAACCATCTGCGCTCATCTGCGTTTATCTGCGTCCCAAAATCTAAATTCTTTTGGAAGAGAACATGACCCAAACGCCCCCCTCCTCGCGCCAAACGCGCAAAGCTCAAGCCGCCCAAGCCGCACGGTCTGGCATCCCCACGCCGGCCCTCGTCATTGGCGGTATTTTATTGGCGCTCGTCCTCATCATTGGCGTGGCCACTTATTTTACTATTCAAGAACGCACCGCCCTTTCGCGGCCCATTGAAGGTGTTCAGCAATTTCCGGGCTTAGAGCGCGGGCACGTACAAGGCATTGTGCAATATCCGCAAACGCCGCCCGCTGGTGGCCCGCACAACGCGCAATGGCAAAACTGCGGTATCTATGATCAGCCAGTGCTGAGCGAAAATGCCGTACACTCTTTGGAGCATGGCGCGGTGTGGATTACGTATCAGCCGGAATTGGATGCGGCCAGCGTGGAAAAACTCCGCAGTTTGGCCACTGGCCGTGAGTACACTCTGCTCTCGCCTTTCCCCGGTCTGCCTTCGCCCATTGTGGCTTCGGCGTGGGGCTTGCAATTGCAACTAACGGATGCCAATGATGCGCGCCTGCCGCTCTTCATTCGTAAATATCAGCAAGGCCCGCAAACGCCCGAGCCGGGCGCCGTGTGCACCAGCGGCGTGGGCCAACCCGATGCCCGTTAGCCCAAGGCCAAATCAGTGATTGCCCGACTCGCACCCATTTTCGCGTTGAGCGTGGCCGCTCTGGGCACGCTCGGCTGTATGACGGCCCAACAACTGTTGGGGCCAAACGCCACGCCCACGCCGCGCGGCTACGTTGAAGGGGTGGCAGAATATGAAATTAGTGATTTTAGTCACTCCCAGTCCGATTTAGATTACGAGATACTGCCCCCACCGGGCGGCCCGCACAACCCGGCGTGGCAGAATTGCGGCATCTACGCCGAGCCGGTAAAGACTGAACACGCCGTACACTCTTTAGAACACGGCGCGGTGTGGATTACGTATCAACCAGATTTGGCCGAGGCCGAGATTGAGCTTTTGCGCCAACTGGCCCGTGGCCGCACGCACATACTGCTCTCGCCGTACGCCGAGCAAGCGGAGCCGGTGGTGGCCTCGGCGTGGGGCGTGCAGTTGCGCGTGGAGTCTGCGGCGGATGAGCGGCTAGCGCAGTTTGTGCAGAAGTATGAAAACGGCCCACAAACGCCAGAGCCCGGCGCACCATGCACCAATGGCGTGGGCACGCCGGATGAAAAATAGCGTTGAATTCATTCAACGCCTGCCAATTGAAACGTGCTTAAGCGCGTTTAGAGGACGGTATGAGCCGCGAATTCGTTCGCGGGTATGTAAAGTGAACGAGTAATAGAAAACTAAATCCCTATGAACAACTCCTCCCTCCCTAAATGGTTGTGGCCCAGCGTGGCCGTTCTTTTTGCCGGAGTGGCCGCCGTGTTTGCCGCGTTGTGGTGGCAAAGCCGCCCGCCAGCGGATAATGACCCCGCCGTGACGTTTGCGCGTGATATGACGGCCCACCACAACCAAGCCGTGGAAATTGCCGCCATTTTGCGTGACCGTACCTCGGATGCCGAAATGCGGCAGGTGCTGATTGATGTGATTCTCACGCAACAAGCGCAGATTGGGCAGATGCAAGGTTGGTTACAAGTGTGGGGCTTGCCGTACTCGGGTGAAAGCGCGCCCATGACGGGCATGATGGAGCACGAGGGCGTGATGATGCAGATGACGCCGGCCATGATGGGCATGGCCAGCCAAGAAGAGGTGAACGCCCTCAGCGCCCTGCCCGTGCCAGAAGCAGAGATTAAGTTCTTGCAAGTGATGATTAAACATCACCAAGGCGGCGTGCTCATGGCCGAAGATGCGCTTAAGCACACCGCCCGCCCGGAAGTGGTGCGGCTGGCCAATTCCATTATCACCGCCCAAACCAGCGAAATTGCCTACATGCAAGACCAACTCAGGAAGCGTGGCGTGGAGCCTTAGGGCCAGTTTTACCTTTGCTGGCTTTGCTTCATAATTTACACATAGGTGATTAGACAGCCTACATCGTCCATATAGGATTTTATACAATCAGTGACTGTCTAAAACATAGTTACTATGGACGGCTACGCCGCACAACACGCGCTTGCAACGGACGCTCACATCACAAACAAGTTTGTTCGTTCATGCCGTTGAAGCGCCGCGCCGTTAGCCCGCTAATGCACTCAGCGCCGCATCGCTTGACGCCGCTTTTTATTTCCGCTAATATATGAACACTTGCTCATACGTTCATACGCTTATGCCCGCCAAACGCACCTTACACTCCGCCAAGTTTTTAGATGCCCAGCAAGTGCAAACGGCCGAACAGCACTTGATTGACGGCCCCACCGCCACCGAGCTGGCCCAAACTTTTGAAGCTTTAGCTGACCCCACGCGGCTGAGAGTGGTTTCCGCGCTCTCCCACGCCGAGCTGTGCGTGAATGATTTGGCCACCTTGTTGGGCATGAATCAGAGCACCATCTCGCACCAACTGCGCTTAATGCGTAACAGCCGCTTGGTAAAAAGCCGCAAGGCCGGGCGCGAGGTGTATTACACGCTGGATGATGAGCACATCCATGATTTATTTCACCGTGGCCTAGAGCATCTGGAGCATGAATGACTCTCAAGACTTACCCCATCACTGGCATGGATTGCGCTGATTGCGCGCGCACGGTGGAAAAAGGCGTGGCGCAACTGCCGGGCGTGCAAAGCGCGGCCTGTGATTTTGCCACCGCCAAATTACGCGTGCAGGGCAACGTGGCTGAAAGCGCCCTGCGGCAAAGAGTGGAAGCGCTGGGCTATAAAATTGACTCGACGCCCACGCCCGCCGCACGGCCCAAGTCTTTCTGGCAATTTCTGCTCTCCCGCTCAGAAACGCGCCTCGCCCTCCTCGGCACGGCGTTGATTCTTATTGCCCTCGCCCTCCAATCCCTAACCCCCAATCCCTCACCCACCAATTCTCTAATAACAGATACCATCCTCATCTTTGCTCTAATTCTCACCGCCTTCCCCATCGCCCGCAGTGGCTTCAACGCCTTGCGCATCAACCGTGAGTTCAACATCAATTTTCTGATGACGGTGGCGGCGGTGGGCGCAGTGGTGATTGGCGAGCCGCTGGAAGCCGCCACGCTGATTGTGCTATTTGCGCTGGCCGAAGCGTTGGAAGCGTACACCACTGACCGCGCCCGAGACAGTTTGCGCGGCTTGCTGGAACTGGCGCCCGCCAAAGCCGTGCGGCGCGTGGGCGCAGTGGAAGAAGAAGTGCCAGTGGAAGCTCTGCGCGTGGCTGATGAAATCATCATTCGGCCCGGCGAGCGCGTGCCGATGGACGGTGTGGTGCTGGCGGGTTACAGCGCCGTGAACCAAGCGCCCATCACGGGTGAAAGCGTGCCCGTGGAAAAACAGCCGGCAGATACCGTGTACGCCGGAACGCTCAACGGCACGGGCGCGCTCACCGTGTGCGTCACGCATCTGGCGCAAGATAACACCCTCAGCCGCATCATCCACTTGGTGGAAGAAGCGCAAAGCGTGCGTGCGCCCAGCCAAAAACTGATTGACCAATTTGCGCGCTGGTACACGCCGCTGATGATGGGCATGGCGGTGTTGGTGGCCGTGGTGCCGCCGTTGTTTTTCAATCAGCCGTTTTGGGATTCTGCCGCTGAGCACGGCTGGTTGTACCGCGCGCTAGCGCTATTAGTGATTGCGTGCCCATGCGCGTTGGTAATTAGTGCGCCCGTAACCATCATCAGCGCGCTCACGGCCTCGGCGCGGCGCGGCGTATTGATTAAGGGCGGCGCACATTTAGAAAAACTGGGCCAACTTAAAGCTTTTGCGTTTGATAAAACCGGCACACTCACGCAAGGCCAACCAGCTGTAACCCAAACCCGCGCACTGGAATGCCTAAGCACTGAGCCGTGCGCCCATTGTGATGATGTGCTGGCGTTAGCGTCCGCGCTGGAAAAAAGAAGCACGCACCCGCTGGCGCACGCCGTGCTGAGCGCGGCGGAAATGCGCGGCCTCAGCCAAACCTACGCCGCTGAAAGCGTTACGGTTTTGGCCGGGCGCGGCTTGCAAGGTTCCATCAACGGTAAGCTGGCCACGCTGGGCAATCACTCACTCTTTGAAGCGGAACATCCGCACACTCAGCAACTTTGCACCCAGATTGAGCAAGCGGAGGCGCGCGGCCACACCACGATGCTGGTGTGTGATGGTGACCGCGTGCGTGGCTTTATTGCCGTGGCGGATACTGTGCGCACCGAAAGCGCCGCTGTGGTGGCCGCTCTGCAAGCGCTTGGCTGTAAAACGGTTTTGCTCACCGGGGATAACGCCACCGTGGCGCACGCGGTGGCCGCGCAAGTGGGCGTGGATGATGTGCGTGCCAACCTTTTGCCCGCGCACAAATTTGAAGCCGTAAAAAAACTACGCGCTGAGTTGGGCGCGGTGGGCATGGTGGGTGATGGCATCAATGATACGCCCGCTCTCGCCGCCGCCGATGTGGGCGTGGCTCTCGGCGGCGCGGCCAGCGCCCAAGCTATTGAAACAGCGGATGTGGTGTTGATGGCCAGTGATTTGCGCACCCTGCCCTTTAGTGTGCGGCTCTCGCGCTTTACGCGCGGCATTATCTGGCAGAACATTGCTTTCAGCCTTGGCACTAAACTCATCTTTGCCCTGCTAGCGTTGGGCGGCGTGGCTTCGCTCTGGCTGGCCGTGCTGGGAGATATGGGCGTTTCCTTGCTAGTTACAGCCAATGGCTTGCGGCCCCGGCGCTGTTAATCAACGGATTGAACGGATTGAGCGGAATAATAAAACCCAACACTTAAGCACTAATTCTCAAAATCCGTTATCATCCGCTCAATCCGTTGATCAATTTTCCCCACCAAGCCGACTAAAATAGTCGGCTTTTTGTTTGTTATGAATCAATTATGAATCCATGACAAACAGCACTAGGGCGGCCGATTGAGGACTTATATGCTGATTTTTGATATCTACTTTATTCATCTAAAAGTAATGTAATGGGCTGAGAACGTGACGAGGTTGAAGCACCTCGCCATGAGGAGGGAATTTATCCACAGCACACCTACCCACACTTAGGTTCGTGGCCTTGGCGAGCTACGAGCTGTTTTTCATTGCTACGTGCGCGGCGAAGCACGGCTTCTGATTCAATAACAACCTGAATATTTTTTGAATCGAAAGGAAACGGTCATGTTTACGCGTCGGCAGTTCCTCAAACTCTCGACTGTTTTCGGAGCCAGCTTGTTTTTGCCGCTTCGGCCCACTAGCACCGGCGTCCGCTCAGTCTTCGCTCAAATCCCCGGCGGCACGCTCAATCCAGCGGCGGTGGGCAAGTATGCTACTCCCTTACTTATTCCTCCCGTCATGCCGCGCGCCGGAACCATCCGGCTAGCGGGCGGCCAAAACGCCGATTATTACGAAATTTCCATGCGGCAAATCAGCCAACAGATTTTGCCCGCTGGTCTGCCAAGCACCACCGTGTGGGGATACGGCGCGGTGGCCTCCGCCAACAAACGCGGCTTACTGCTTCACAACGCGCCCTCGCTCACCATTGAAGCCAAAGCCAACCGGCCCGTGCGCGTGAAGTGGATTAATGATTTGAAAGACGCCAACGGCCATTATCTGCCGCATCTGCTCCCCGTTGACCCAACTTTGCACTGGGCCAATCCGGCGGGCGGTGTGGCAGGCCGCGATACCCGCCCCACATTTTCTGAAACGCCGGGCCGCTACACTGGGCCAGTGCCCACGGTGACGCACGTACACGGTGCGGCGGGCGTGGGTGATGAAAGCGATGGCTACGCCGAGGCGTGGTATTTGCCAGCCGCCAATAACATCCCGGCCGATTACGCCTCCAATGGCACTTGGTACAACTTCTTCCACGGCAAAGCGGCGGCCCAGTACGGCGCGGCGTGGGGGCCGGGGTTTGCCACCTTCCAATATCCCAACCGCAACCGCGCTTCCACCATTTGGTATCACGATCATGCCTTAGGCATGACGCGGTTGAATGTGTACGCCGGCCCAGCGGGCTTTTATATTATTCGCGGCGGCGTGGCCGGTGATGGCGCTGTGCTAGATACGCGCTTTGGAACCCCCGCCGTTTTGCCCGGCCCAGCGCCGCAGGAAAATGATAAGTTCCCGCCCAACAAAACGTACTACGAGATTCCCATCGCCATCCAAGATCGTTCGTTCAATGCCGATGGCTCGTTGTTCTATCCGGATACGCGCGCCTTCTTTGATGAATATGTTGGCCCGTTCATCCCGGAAACAGATTTAGCGCCGATTTGGAACCCAGAGTTCTTTGGCAACATGATCATGGTCAATGGCAATACTTGGCCGTTCCAAACCGTAGAGCAACGGCGGTATCGCTTCCGCTTCCTCAACGGTTGCCAATCGCGCTTCTTGATTTTAGATTTCGCCAATATCCCCGGAGTAGAAGTGTGGCAGATTGGTAATGAAGGCGGCTTGCTGGCCGCACCCGTCAACATCACGGCCAACCTCGGCAACCAATTGCTCATGGGCTTGGCTGAGCGCGCAGATGTGATTGTAGATTTCACCAACGTGCCGGTGGGCAATTACGTGCTTGGCAACCTTGGGCCAGATGAGCCGTTTGGCGGCGGTGTGCCGGATGAAGATTTTGACGCGGCAGACCCAGCTTCCACCGGCCAAATTATGCAGTTCCGCGTGGTGCCCGCCGTAGCCGCAGACCCTACCACTCCGCCGATGTTCCTACAGTTGCCGCCGATTGCGCCTCTGCCCGTAGAATCAGTAACGCGGCGCTTGGCTCTGTTGGAAGAAATGTCTATGTATCATGATGGGCCAGCGGCGGCCATGCTTGGGAATGTGGATGCGGGCGGCATGCCTATGCATCAAATGTGGGCGGATGCCGTCTCGGACAATCCGGCCGTGGGCGCTACCGAAGTTTGGGAGATGTACAACTTCACTGCAGATGCTCACCCCATGCACATTCATGAAGCGGTATTTGAAGTAGTGAACCGTGAAGGTTTAGTGCTGGATGCGGAGACAGGTGAGCCAGCCTTGCCCGTGCAGTTATCGGGTGCGGTGCGGCCTGCAGAACCGTGGGAGAGCGGCTTCAAAGATACCGTCATCGCTTACCCCGGTGAAGTGACGCGGGTGCGCGCACAGTTCAACACGCCGGGCCAATATGTGTGGCATTGCCACATTGTGGAGCATGAAGATAATGAAATGATGCGGCCCTATCGCGTGGGGCCAGCCCAACCGGGCCAACCGGCGTAAGAAACTTTTACGCTCAGTTTTAGCCGTTCATTTGCCCCGCCATGCAACCAACATGGCGGGGCTTAATTTTGTAACGCGCCGCAACTTGGCTATACTGCTCGCATGTCACTCAAAGCTTTTCAAGATTACTATCCAGATCACCTCAACCAGTGCTACGGTTGTGGGCAATTAAATCCGCACGGCTTGCGCATTCGCAGTTTTTGGGAAGGCGAAGAAACCATTTGCCGTTTTGAGCCTAAGCCCTATCACACTGCCTTCCCGGGGTTTGTGTACGGCGGCCTCATCGCTTCTTTGTTTGATTGCCATTCTATTGGCAGTGCGGCGGCGGCCCTGTACCGCGCCGAGGGCCGCACCATGGATACCGAGCCGCCGTATCGGTTCGTCACGGGCAGTTTGAACGTGCACTATCACAAACCCACGCCGCTGGGCGGGCCACTGCTCATCCGCTCCAAAATCACAGAAATCAAAGGCCGCAAGGTGTGGGTGGCCTCCACGCTTTACGCCGAAGAACTGGCCTGCGCGCGCAGTGAAGTGCTGGCCGTGCAAATGCCGGAAGGCTTTTTGCGGGCGGAAAATTAACGCTCGGGCGTAGCATAAGGAACAATTGATGAACCTCCACAATTTCAAAGTCCTCACGTTTGATTGTTACGGCACACTGATTGATTGGGAAACCGGCATGGTGAATGCGCTGGCGCCGCTGACTGAAAAGCTAGGCGGCAAACTCACGCGCAACGAGATTTTAGAAGCGCACGCGCGGCATGAATCCGGCCAGCAGAAGCAAACGCCGCAGAAGCGCTACCGAGAGATTTTGGCCATTGTGTACAAGCGGCTGGCAGAGGAATGGGGCGTGAGTGCCAGTTGGGCGGAGTGCGTGGCCTACGGTAATTCCA
>JAEURM010000029.1 GCA_016789245.1 Anaerolineales bacterium | reverse complement strand
ACATCCACGCCCGTTACACCATTACCAGCCGCGTTGCCAATTTGCGGTGCACTGCCCGCCGGCTGAAGTGTTACCGAGGGCGAAACGCCATCCACGCTCACCGGCATGGTCAGGGCCACGCCCTGCCCCAGCAAACGTTGGCCGTTCTTCAGCGCAAAGCCAGCGTTTTGCCCGGTGGTGCCACTCCCCGTCAGCACATAAATCGTATCATTGGCGGCGGAGGCACTTTGTGCGGCGGCTAAGGTGTTAAACGGTGAATTGGAACGGCCTGTGCCGCCGCCCGCCGCTGTGTTTTGCACGTACCACACGCGGCTTACCACATTGATGGTGACGGTGGCCGAATCTAAAGCCGCACTGCCATCCGCCAGCGTGTACGTAAACGTATCTGTGCCCGTAAAGCCCACTGGTGGCAAATAGCTAAAGCGTCCGGCGGCATCCATAGCAACTGAGCCGCCTTGCGCGGAAGTAGCGGCATAACTTGAAAGTGAAAAAGTATCGCCTAAAAATTCCAAGTCATTGGAAAAAGCAGTGCCGCTCAAAAACACTACCGGGCCAGCCGGGGCGGTGTTGCTAATCACCAGCAAAGTATTGCCTACGGTGGTGTACACATCCGTCACCGCAATCGGCGCTACGTTAATAGAGCTAGCCACCAATGTGGCATTTGCATCCAATGTATCGCTAAACACCACGCCCGTGGCCTCAGAGCCGGTGTTCGTCATCGTCACCGTGTAACGCAGAACATCGCCCGGGTCGGCCAGCGTATCGCCATCCACATCCGTGAACAAAGCATCAGATTTTGTGGCGGTGAGCGCAGGCGCAAACAACGGGGCGCGCAATTGAGTCTGCGATGCGGCCGGCAGGGAGGCCGCCGCCACTTGAAGCGCCGGTTGCAACGGGCTAAGCACCACGCCCAATACTGCCAAACCAGAAAAAGCGCCGTACACCAAGCGCGCCAAGGAGCGTGGGAAAAGTTGCATGTGAGTCTCCCGAAACATTTAGTTGAAGATAACTTGATAGCGCATTTGCCCAGCCTGCGGGCCAAGCGGAACCATAAAGAACGAAAGCTGGCCCAAAGCTGGATGCTGGAGCGTATACGTGCTTTGCGGCAAATATTGTGTGCCGCGTGGGCCAAACAATGGCATGGCAAATATTAATGAAAAGCCCGCCCGCGTGTGGGGGGCGGCATACTCGTAGCGCGGCAGGGCTTCAGCTTCTGTAAGTTGAAAAGTGATGTGGGCCGGAAAGCCCGCCCGTTGGGCTTGTACATCAAATACTAACTCAAAATAATCGTTGAGGTAAGGTGTGAAATCCGTAAGGGTGGGAAGAGAAAGGATATGACTCATGATAAAGATGTGCGCAGTAAAAGATAAACGCCGTGGGTATCCATTGGCTTAAAGCCTAAGCGGGCGTATAAGTTTTGCGCCGGATTGAACTGCTCCACGTGAATGCTCACCGGCTTATGTTTGGCGTGGCCTTCCGCCAAAATGGTTTTCAGTAATTGCGTGCCGTAACCATGATTACGAAATTCCGGCAGAAGCGCTAAATCCACAATGCGAATTTCCCCCGCCCATTCATCCACGTATAGCCGCCCAATCACTTGGCCGTTCAGCTCAATCACACAAAAGCGGGCCGAGTTGTAATGTTGAGTGTAGTACGAATGTTGCGCCGTGAACTGCTGTTCAATAAAGTTACTTTTCTGCTCGGCAGACCAATCCGTTTGCGCCAGTTCTTCCGCCCGCGTGCTGGCGTAAATTTGCCACAGCATGGGCCGGTCTACGGGTGTAATCGGGCGTAGAGTCAGCACAACGTCCCCATTACGTGCGCGGCGGAAATACGCCCTGCAAGGCAATGCAAAAATAAAACGTCAGGTACGGCATCATGTTATTGTGCGGCTGGTCACCGCCAGCGGGCGCAAGGGCCTGGTCTGCCATTAAGACTTGTGGGCTGTTACCGGGTGCATACGCGGCCCCGCCGATTGACCGAGCGTAGGCACGGGCGGACGTGGGGGTCTTGAGATCCCCATCATCGGTGGAGGCCATCCAGCTATGGGCGTGGGCGGGAATCTCTGATTCAAGTAAGGTCACCGTTTCAATTCCACCAATTTCGCCCAAATCATGCAGAGATAAGCCGGGGCCTTGTCCGGGATGCATGGGCGCGCGGCCCTGTAAATCGGGCAACGCAAAATTGCTTTTGCCATTGCCGCCATACGTAGTGCCTAACAACGAAAACAGCGCCGTATTTTGGCTGAGGGGCAAAAGTTGCCCATCACACCACGCCCAGCCCCTAGGTGCAAAATTGAATGGAAATATACGAATTTCAGCCACAAATGGGTCAGCCATATTATGCTCCTAAGTAGGCGATGGGAAAATTCCGAACAGTGAAATAATGAAGCTCACGCACAAATACGGTTGAAAATTAGTGTGCGGCTGACTACCACCCACCGAAGCGATGGCTTGCGCCGCCAGCGGGGAAGTGGGAATGTCTTCAATATACAAATTAAGGGTGCTTTGCTCGCCGGTGAGATGCCCCTGTGGCGCGTTGGCAGTGCCGGGGCCAGTGGAAGCCAACATGGGATGGGAGTGCGCGGGAATTTGGCTCACCGTCAGCGTTACTTCTTCTACGCCGCCCGTTTCCGCCAAGATATAACCATTACCTTGATGGAGCGGGAGCCGCCCACGCAAATCCGGCAGAGCAAAGGTGCTTTGTCCATCACCACCATACGTGGTACCAATTAATTGAAAAAGTGTTTCATTTTCTGATATCGGCAGAAGTTGGCCTTCGCAAAACATCCAGCCGGCGGGGGCAAAGTTGCCCGCAAACATTCTAATTTCGCCTACATAGGGTTGCGCCATAATAATGTTCCTCTAAGTTGGGCTAGGAAATATGCCTTGTAAAGCAATACAAAAACTGAGGGTGAGAAACGGTTGCAGGTTGAGGTGCGCCTGACTGCCACCCACATTCGTCACCGTTGAAGCATTGAGTGCAACCAAGTTATCCGCTGGTCTGTAGGCATTATTGGCCTGCCCGAACAGATTGCTAGTGGGAACGGGCGTACTGCCATTAGCCGAAGTACCGATTGCGCTATGCGTGTGCGTGGGCAATTCGGCAATGGAGAGTGTGTGTGCCTGCTCACCGCCGCGCTCCCCTAATGTATGCCCGCCACCCACATGAATGGGCACGCGGCCCCGCACATCTGGCAAAGCAAAAGTTGTTTGCCCATTGCCGCCAAACGTTGTGCCCAATAAAGAGAAGAGCGCCTGATTCTGGTTGATGGGCAACAATTGCCCATTGCACAGCGCCCAGCCTTTGGGCGCAAACACAAAAGACATGAGCCGAATTTCAGAAAGAAAGGGTTCTGCCATGAAGCTCTCCTGTTAGAAAGTGCCGTAATCCATCAGCCAGCCGGAGCGGATGGGGGCTAAAGCGCGCAAAAATTCATCCGCTGGTGCAATTTCCAGCCGTTGCGGTTGATTGAGAAAGGTGCCGGTTTGCCGCAGTTCAAATTGTGGCGCGCTGATTTCACCGCGCTTGGAAAAGAAAGTGCCGAGGATAGTTTGCGCCGTTTGCTCACCGAGGGCCGTAAAGGTGGAAGCCGAGCGACGTGAGCCACGCACCGCCCACGTCCATGCGCCGCTCGGCGTAAATTCGGCGGCGGTGCCACTTAGCCATAGCGGTGCACGCAATCCGGCTTGCTGGTATGCGGCCACAAACTCTCGCGCCGCTGAGCCTTGGTACGCCGCCAACACCACATTGGGTTGCGTGCGGGCAATGGCTTGCAAAACGGCAGGCAGATTTCCATCAGTAGCGTTGGGTGTGTGGCTGAGGCCGGTTTCCAGCACTGTGCCGCCCGCGTGTTCAAAGCCCGCCTGCAAAGCATACAGCGCATCATAGCCCGCATCATGCGCGGAGGCGGCGAGGAAGGCGGCAGTGCCAGCACGGGCGGCAGTGCGGCCAAAAGCATAGTTGGCCTGCCACATGTTGAGTGAAACTGTGTTGACGCTCACTTCACTCACATTTGCGCCCAGCGTGCTAAACCACAACGGCAAATTTTGCTTTGCCGCCCATAATTGCAAATCTGGATATTGCGCGGGCGTGCCAAACGCCACTAACGCGGCCAGTGAACGCCGCGCGGATTTTTCTACACTTTCCAAAGCATGGCTGGGTGTGGCCCCATACACCGTGCGCAGGCCGTGTGCGTTTTGTGTGCGCAAATGCCTCTGCAAACCGGCAAACCAATGTTGCGCGGCGGGGGTGGCCGGCATTACGGCCCCTACCCATTGCACGCCCGCCGCATAGGTTGGCAGAACATTGATGACGCTAGCCCCCAATGTTAGCCCCGCTACTTGTAAAAACTTACGCCGACTGATAGGCATTTTCTCTCCGTGGAATCAAAGTACAGTTTCAGCCGGTTTGAAAGACAACCGTTTGGTAACGATACCCCTCACGTTGAGCTAAATTGGATAGGCTTGGGGAGAATTAGTTGGGCAATAACAAACACCCCAGATGGTTAGAACCAACTGGGGTGTGAAGGGCTTTTTACGCTTCAGCCAATAACTCTTCTGCGGTAACAAGGCGGGCGAGTACAGTGGGACGGCCAATAATTTCCATGCTCTCAAAGAGCGGCGGGCTAACGGGCTGACCGGTGACGGCCACACGCACAATGCCAAACAATTGACCGGGCTTAACTTGTAACTCCTCGGCCAAAGCGCGTAAGGGCGCTTCTAACGTAGCGTGAGCAAAATCCGGCGCGGCTTCAATAATTTGGCGGGCGCGTTGCAAGGCGGTAAGGCTTTGCGCCGGCGTGAGGCCTTTGGGCGTTAAATCTTCCCGCTTGGGCATCACTTCTGGGCGGAAGAAGAAACCGGCAAAATCAACCGCATCCTCCAGCGTCACCAGCCGCTCACGGATGAGGGGCATGATAGGAAGCAGTGCGGCGGGCGTTACAGCTAAACCGGCTTTAGCAAAAAACGGCACCAGCCGCGCGGCCAAATCCTCGGCGGCCAATTGCCTAATCCACTTGCCGTTAAAATCGTCCAGCTTATCAAAATTTACACGCGCGGCGGAGGCACTTAAATGATCCAAGCTAAAGCGGGCCGCCATCTGTTCCACAGAGAGCAATTCTTCATCCGCGCCAAAGCTGGCACCCATCAGCGCCGCCCAACTATTAATAGCTTCTGGCAAGTAACCTAAATCTCGCAGTTCCAGCACAAACACGCTTTGCTCATTGCTCACATCCCGCTTGCTCAGCTTGCCTTTGCCCGTGGGTTTGAGGAACACGGAGAGATGGCACCACACTGGCTCTTCCCACCCAAACGCGCGGATGACGAGAGCGTGCAGTGGGAATGTGCCTAGCCATTCTTGCCCACGGAACACATGCGTAATACCCATCTCATGGTCATCCACCATCGCGGCTAAGTGGTACACGGGCAAGCCGTTGCTTTTTACTAAGATGAAATCATCGAGCGTGCTGTTTTCAATGGTGATGTCACCACGGATGTAGTCCCGCACGGTGGTGGAACCGCCTTTGGGCGTTTTGAAGCGAAGCACACACGGCTCACCAGCGGCGGCGCGTGCGTCACTTTCGGCGCGGCTCAAGGCGCGGCACAGGCCATCGTAACGCGGCGTTTGTTTGGCTTTTTGTTGGGCTTCGCGCACCTGCGTCAACCGCTCCGCCGCACAAAAACAGCGGTAGGCATGATCCGTATCCAAAAGTTGTTGCGCGTGATGGGCGTAAATTTCTTTGCGGGCCGTTTGGTTGTACGGCGCGTGCGGGCCGCCCACCTCTGGGCCTTCATCCCACTGTAAGCCCAGCCAACGCAAGGACTCTTTCAGTTCTTCTAGCGCTTCCGGCGTACTGCGTTTGGTATCAGTATCTTCAATCCGCAGAATAAATTGGCCGCCGGTTTGTTTGGCATATAACACGTTGTACAGCGCCGTGCGCGCGCCGCCAATGTGAAAGTGGCCGGTGGGAGAGGGAGCAAAGCGAACTCGAACAGGCATATTGAGTGATTGTGAAATTGGGTGATTGAATGATTGAAGTCATTTGGCAATCACTCAATCATCAATCAGCCATTGCTAAAATTCAATTTGTTTCTGTCTCAGGATAACCGATTGTACCAGCCCGATGCCGATGAGGAACGTCCAGAGGGAACTGCCACCGTAACTGACGAAGGGGAGCGGCGAACCGGTGACGGGCAGTAAGTTGAGGGTGGAAGCCATGTTGGAAAAAGCTTCAAACAGAATCACCGTACCTACGCCGTAACAAATTAAGCGCCCAAATGGGTCACGCGCCAACTGGCCGGCGCGATAAATGCGAAAAATGAGAAAGGCGAATAACAGCACAATGGCAAACGCGCCTACAAAACCGAACTCGTTGCCCACAGCCGCAAAAATAAAGTCTGTGTGGCGCACTTTGAGGAAGCGCAATTGCACTTGGCTCCCTTGCCCATAGCCCTGCCCCGTCCAGCCGCCGGAACCCACACTGATGAGGGCTTGGTTGATGTTGTACGCCGCATCGCGGAATTCTTGTGAGTTTACATCGGGAAGGACGAAGACGAGCACGCGCTGGGCAATGTAGGCAAAGGCATCGGATTGGAGCGCGAAGATGAAGCCGATGGTGCCCACCACGGCGGCTACGGAACCCAGCACCGCCATATGCCGCCAGCGCAGGCCAATGGCCCACATCAGCGTTATCCAAATCACGCCGTACAAAATACACGAACTAAAATCAGGTTGAATGAGGATGAGACTGACGGGCAGGCCCACATGCAGTAGTGTTTTTAGCACAAAGCTAAACTTTTCAATTTCATGGGAATGCGTGGAAGCGTAGTGGCCCAGTGTGAGGATGATAAGGAATTTGCCCAACTCAGACGGTTGCAGGTTGATGACGCCCAACGGAATCCAGCGGGCCGCCCCAAAGGTGGCCACCGCCACGCCCAACACAATAATGAGGAGCACAATCAACAGCAGGTAAATGCTGGTGGTGGCCGCGCTGTAAAACCGATAATCTATGAGGCTGAAGACCAGCACGAGGACGATGCCGATGGCCAGAAATGTGCCCTGCCGGCTGGCTAAGTCTTGCAGGGTTTCATTGGTGATGGTGGCGGAGCGAATCATGGCGATGCCGAAGATGCACAAGAGAAGCACTGCACCCAGCAACCAAAAGTCAAAGTGCCGCCAAAGTTTTGCGTCTAGCATGGGGGGATTCTAACGACGGGAAGTGAGTGGTGGGTTAGGGCCACTATTTGCCACAAATGGGCACGAAGGGGGTGTGTCAGTCAGCCGAATGTGTCACCCTGAGCGCGAATGAATAAGGTCAAAACTCACTGAACCATATCGCGTGAAGAGTCTCCCGTTTGACTAAGCACAGAGACTCTTCACGCGATACGATGACTGAATTTTTAGGTTCCGGCGTTAGCGCTCACCTGCCGCTAGGGGGCCTTCGGCTCTGCCCAGCGGGCACTGGCGCGGGCAGAGTGACATACTTATTTCCGCGCGCGGCGGCGGGTGCCAGTGCCACCGTTATTGGCGTTGCCCGTAATCAACAAAGGAATATCCGCAATCAGACGGTTTTGGCGCTGGCCCTGCGAAAGATTAATTTCCACACCCTCAGCATCAATATCCACATGCCGCGCAATCACGGCAATAATCTCATCCTTAATGGTTTCCAGCACGGCGGGAGATAAATCCGTGCGGTCATGAATCAAAACCAATTGCAGGCGCTCTTTGGCTGTTTGAGCGGCGGTGGCGGGCGCGCGGCCCAGCAAACGGTCAAACCAGTTGCTCATGGTGGCCTCCGGTTATGAGCGCCCTAGGCGTGACATCAGTTTTTGGAAGAAGCCCTGATTCTCGTCCAGAGTCATAAACGGCACGTCTTCACCCCTCAGCCGCCGCGCAATGTTGCGGAAGGCTTGGCCGGCGCGGCTCTTTTCATCCATGGCCGCTGGTGCGCCACGGTTGGAGGAAACCACAATGCCCTCATCTTCCGGCACAATGCCAATTAGTGGGATGGCGAGAATTTCCAACACATCTTCGGTGCTGAGCATATCGCCGCGCTTCACCATATCCGGCTTGATGCGGTTGAGGATGAGGTGGCCCGGCCCTTTTTCTTCGGCTTCCAACAGGCCCACAATTCTATCCGCATCGCGCACGGCAGAAACTTCGGGGTTGGTCACAATCAGCACTTGGTCAGCCGGGGCCACGGCGTTGCGGAAGCCGCGCTCAATGCCCGCCGGTGAATCTACAATGATGTAATCTAATTCTTTGCGCAGTTCATTGCAGATTTTGATCATATCGTTGGGGCTAACGGCGGCCTTATCGCGCGTTTGCGCGGCCGGGATGAGGTACAGCTCCGGCAGGCGCTTATCTTTAATCATCGCTTGGCGCAGGCGGGCGCGGCCTTCCACAATATCCACTAAATCATACACAATGCGATTTTCTAGGCCCATCACCACATCTAAATTGCGCAGGCCAATATCGGCATCAATGCACACCACTTTAGCGCCGGTGGCGGCCAAGGCCACGGCCAAATTAGCGGTGGTGGTGGTTTTGCCCACGCCGCCTTTGCCAGAAGTTACTGTGATGACTTTACCCGTCATAGTCTGCTCTCTTTCCAAATGCGTGCCGCTGGCATAAGTGCCGTTGTGCGAAACGCCGTTATGCGTATGGGCTACACCGTTGCCGTTAACTGGTTTAATCATTTTGCTTTACCTCCAAGCCCATTATTTTTTGGGCATCCAACGCTCGGCCACAATTTGGCCGTCTTTCACACGGGCCATTTCTGGATGCGGCTGGCCCTTGGCCGCCGGTGAAACGGCGATGTGCCGCGCAATGCGTAATTGCGTGGGCGCTAAATCCAACGCGCACACCACGGCGCTTTCATTACCACTGGCGCCGGCGTGGGCCAAGCCGCGCAAACGGCCCCACACAAAAATATCGCCATCGGCCACAATTTCCGCGCCCGCGTTCACATCTCCAAACACAATCACGTGCCCCTCATGCCGCACGCTCCGGCCAGAGCGCAGAGTGCGCCGCACCAACACCGCGGCCTCACGCGCTTCTTCCGGGTCAGCTTCCGCATCAATTTGCGCTTGGGCGCTGGCCGGAAGCGGAGCCGCTAAAGCCACCTTTAGCCCGAGAGCTTGCGCGGCGTTGCTCGTCACCAGACTCTCACTCAGCACGGCGTATAAATTCACCTGCCGCTCGGAGAAGGCATCGCGCAGGCGGCCCAGCTCAGCGGCGGGGATAGCCCGCGTGCCCACTTCTAACGCCACGCGCGCACCTCGGAAAAAATCCGCCGTCTCATCCAGCCGGTTGAGCAGTGCCGGAGCGGCCTCGCGCCACTCACCGGCTCCGTTCATGGTCACCAGCAGGCCGTCTTTAATGCCCTTAATCGTGATGGAGTCCGTCATACGTGGCAGACGATTATATGCGGAGTGGATTCAAATGCGAGTCTGGGTTGGTCATTTAGTTGGGTGGTCGGATGGTCAGATAGTCGGCCTTTTGACGACTCGACCATTCGACTATCCGACCAAACCTACCCCACTTTCGAGCGCGGCGCTGGCCGTTCCGGCGCATCTTCTAACAGGCCGCCGTGGCCGAGGGCGTAAATATCCGCGCGGGTGAGGGCTTCGCCCACCAACAGGCGCGGCAGAACCCAATCAATGATGTTGATTTTGCGCGAGCGGGCGCAACCCGGCGCACCCAACACCGGCACGCCGCCGAGATAACCAAGCATGAGCAAGTTGCCCGGGTCAACGGGCGCGCCCACACACTCCACACGGCCCCCCGCCCGCTCCAACGCACGCGGCACAATATCATGCCGATCCATAATGGCTGTCTCGCCGGCCAGCACAATCAGCCGCGCGCCCGCCGCTTTCTGCGCGGCCAGCCGTTCCGCCAACGCCGCCTCGCCGCTTTCATCTTCCAACGGAATAAAATGCGTGGCGTTGATGTGTGAGCCAAGCGCGCTGATGCGCTCCGTGAGTGGCGCAAAGTCATCCAGCAATTTTTCTTGAATAGAAGGCGAGCCAGAAAGGATGAGGGAGACAGGTTGCGCGGCCAACGCTTCCACGCGCAGAACGCTCTGATTTTGTGCGGCGTGGGCTATCGCTTCCGCTTGGGTTACCACCGCCCTCGGCACGGCAAACGGAATAATTTTGATGGTGGCCACAATTTGGCGGGCGCGCACTGGCCCATGCGCGTTGAGCGTGGCCAGCGTAATGCCCTCACACTGATTGATTTGCACCAGCCGCGCCACATCCACGCGCAGAACGCCCAGCGTGGTGGCCAGCAAATTGGTGCGCCCGCCCGCCGTGCCAGAGATTTTCAGATTTTCCCCCAACACAGCATTCGCCACACGCCGTGCCGCTTCATCTTCACGCACATCATCCGGCTCCAACGTGGCCACATACACGCTTGTGCGGCCAATGGCGGCCAGCGTTTCAATATCTTCCGCCGTCAGTGGCCGGCCTTTCCGCAGAACGCGCACGCCAGCCGGCCCGGCAATGTTATGCGCCAAAATTTTGCCTTGCGCTTGAGTGAGGGGAACGGGGCCAAATTGCATGACTAAATTCTAATCGCAAACCGTGTTGCGGATGAGGAAGCAAGGGACGTATAATTTTTCAGCTTCAGCCGAAGTTTGAGGAAAAACCAATGACAATTCGTTCCTTCCAATGCCCAGCCTGTAACGCGCCTCTCCTTCCCAAGGGGAGCGAGGCCTTAATGAGTTGCCCGTTCTGCCATACTTCCGTGGTGGTGCCCGAAGACTTGCGGCAGACCCCCGAGGCCGCTCAGTGGAGGACACTGGTATTTGACACTTTTACTTCCAATGAAAACGGCTGGGTGGTTGGGACGAATCCGAGTGATGATTACTTCACCCGACTTAGCCAGAGCATCGCCGATGGCCGTTACCGCTGGGAAGCGCTCACCCGCCGCGCTTCTAGCCTCACCACAGCTTGGCTCTCGGTTTACCCGGTCGCAGATTTTCACTTGAGTGTGAGTTGTAAACACCTTCGGGGAAGCAAATCCGGAAGCAGTTGTGGCGTGATTTTCCGCGTACAGGATAACCGAAACTGTTACTGGTTTCACATTACGGATGCGCAGTTATTTGCGATTTCAGTCGCTAAAGATGGCGAATGGCAACAGTTAGTGGATTGGAAACCCTCTGAGGCCATTAAGCCCTACGGCTTGAATCAGCTTGACGTTATCGCGGTTGAAAACCACTTTACCTTCTTTATCAATGGGCAACTCGCGAGTGAAATTGAAGATCATCATTTCACGCGCGGAATGGCAGGCGTGGGCATTGAAGGATACACCGTTGGGGATGAAACCGCCTTTGATTTTATAGAATTCACCCTGCGCGCAAAACGCTAGGGTGGGCGTTGCGGCGGTTAAGCTTCCCACCACTTTAGCACCCGCAGGGCGCGCAGTGTGTTCCAGCGGCTGGGTTGGCCCACTGGCTCCAATTCAAAAAACGTGCGCCCGGCCCAATTGGCCCCTTGCCGCCAGCGGCCATCCGGCAAACGTTTGCTCTTCAATAAATCAATCGCATCTTGCATCCGCGCCTCACGTGGCGCCTTCACCCACTGAAAGTAATCTAACGCGCGCAAAAAATCATAGTGCCAGCGCGGCGGAAAGTACATCCGCGCCAGTGCCGGGTCTGCCACTTTGCCAGTGCGGTGAGAGCGATACAAACGGTGCAACCACAAAAACTCATGCGCGCGCTCCACAGCGGAGGTGAGGGAAGCCACGCGGCGGGGGAACGTTAGGCCGTATTCATGCAAACCCTCCAGCACAGAAAGCGTAGTGTGAAAAGAACTGTGTGTGGCACCTTTGGGCCGCTCGCAGTTCCAACCGCCGTCCTGCATTTGTTGGCCCAGCAAATGCTCCACCACACGGTGCACGCGTTCATCCGGCAGTTGAAAATAACTGAGCAAAGCCAGCACCATGCCCGTTACGCACGTCTCGCTGTGCTTGAAAGATTTGAAAAAGTTAATGCCGCCATCGTGATACAAGCCACGGTCAATCAGCAGGGCACAACCGCGCCGCGCGGCGGTGTTTTCCGGCGGCAAGCCCAAATGCCGGAGCAAGAGCAAAGTGTACGTGGTAGAAATCCACTTGGGGGAATACAGCCCGCCGCCCCACGTTCCGGCTTCATCTTGTTTCTTCAACAGACGCGCACCCCAACCTTCAGTAGCTACGCGTTTGCGGTCAGCCGTGTAGCGGCGCGGCGTCCAATCCAGCAAATCGCGTTGCGTCTGCCACCGGATGGCCGGGCCACCATCCAACAACCATTTGATTACGGCGTTTTCTGGCATGGCTTAATTTAACCGTAAAGCCGCTAAGAGGGCAAAGAAAAATGCGATAGCTCGCCTCGTCTTTGCGCTCGTTCGGTTTGGGATGAAGTGAGTCTTTACCGCGTTCTATCCGCCAGAGCCTCTTTCACGGCTTTGGGCGCTTGAAAGACTCCGTACACTTCAACTTGTTTGATAACGGCTTGCGCTAAATCCGGCGTAATTTCATCGCTCAGCGTAAGCAAACCCACTACGCGGATTTCTAGTTGAACACCCGCCGCCTGCCGCTCTTCCAAATCCTTCTTGGAGTAATAAACGGCACCAATCGCCATCGTCTTGCGGGTGAGGCTTTGCTTAACTGATTCCGCATGCTGGCCCAATTGGTTGCGGATGGCAGTACGAATGAAATCCGTCCGGCTGGAGTAAAAGCCCTCGCTCACCAGCAAATCCACCTGCCCCAAATCCACTACACTCATGTTGATAGTAATTTTTTCAGTATCAGCCATTGCAGTCTCCTCTTATTCACTGCCCTCAATCACCAGCATCCCCAGCACACGGATGGATTTATCATCCACTGTTGAAGCATTGGGGTTATAACGCACCCAGCCTACCGCCCAAGCGCGCTTTCGTTTTGGGATAAAAAACAACCATTGCCGGAGCCATTGAAGCATACTTTTCCATCTCCTTACCATCCAAATAGATGGCAAAACATATATTATCATCCGTTTTTCATCCTGTCAACATCCAAATGGATGGTAAAATCTTTTCTGATTAATTTGTCAGTTTTATGGTAAATCATTGGCATCAAG
>JAEURM010000299.1 GCA_016789245.1 Anaerolineales bacterium | reverse complement strand
GTTTTTCCGGGCAACGTTGGTCAGGCCAATTGTAATTCAGAGCGCCTTTTTCAGCAGGGCAAAAGTATCTCTCGCTAAGCACGCCAAGTTCGCAAAATTGAATTAACTCACCTTACACTGTCAATCACTCCTGCGCCACGCTCGCGCGGCCATGAATGGCCTCACTATAATCAACGCCCGCTGAAGCCCGCTTCAGCCCGCGCCGTTCCGTAGCCCGCCGATTTATCGGCGGGCCAAATGATGAACACCGCGTAAACTGAATTAAGACTCAAACACTACTTCGCCTTTGGGCGTTTGGATGACGGCCCGCAAGCGCGGCGTCTCACCGGTGTGTACGGTCAGTGCGCTCTCCAAACCCAGCGGCGCAAGCACGGCGCGTACTTTTACTGGCTCCGGGTGCCAGCCTTCAAACGTTTTCAGCCCACACCCTGAGTCTGGCATGGCTTCCAGTGGGTGCGCGGTTTGCCACTCAATCAGCGGCGGAACTAGGCCGCCTTCACTCAATCCGTCAGCCGCGGCAAGGGTGAACAGCCAACGGTATGGCCCACGGCTAAAACTGTGCACATGCACCACGGGGTGCATTTCATTACTCAACACCACGGCTAACGCTTGGGTGCGCGCCACCCACGTCATTAAGCGCGGGCGTTCACTTTGTTGTAGCGCATCCAACGCAAACCAACGCGGGCGGGCAGGGCGCTCAGCTTCTGGGTCAATGGCAATCACTTCTAAATAAATTGCGCCCAACCGCCACAGTTTATTGTGCGTGCCCAGCGTTACATGCTTGCCGCCGCCGCTCGGCTCTGCGCCCAGCCGCTCAGCCACGTATGCCGCGCCCGTGTCTAAATCATTGGCGGCCATTACTAAATGGTCAAACTGAGCTAAGGCCATCATCTAAAAGCTAACCGCGAAGACGCAAAGAGCGCGAAGGAACTCAAAGGATTTTTCTTTGCGAACTTTGCGGCTTGGCGGTTAAATTCTTCAAACCGCAAACACATGACTAATCACTGTGCTAGCCACGCCGCCCACGCTGAGCAAGAGCGCGGTTTCGGCGTTTTTTACTTGATTTGGCCCAGCGCGGCCCGTAAGCTGAAGCGCAATCTCGCACGTTTGGTAAATGGCCGAGGCACCAATGGGATGGCCGCGCGCCTTGAGGCCGCCAAAGGTGCACAGCGGCAAATCGCCCTCCAAGCCAATTCTGTTTTCCGCCGCCATGCGCCAGCCTTGCCCGCGCTCCGTAAAGCCAATAGCTTCCAATGCCAAACACGTCATGATGGTGAAGGCATCGTGTGCTTCAAAAAAATCAATATCCTTCAATGTCATCTCAGCATCGCCGAGGGCTTGCCATGTGGCGCGTTGCACCGCATACAAATCCAGCGGGTTAGCCCGGTCTTCCAAGGCAAACCAATCTGTGGCCACGCTGGAGCCCAGCACGCGCACCGAGTACGGCGAAATTTTCTTGGCTTCATCGGTGCGGGCTAAAACTACAGCGGCGGCGCCATCACAAATGGGCGCGGCGTCATACAGCCGCATCGGCGGCACAATCACGCGCGAGGCGTTAATTTCTTCCACCGTGACGGTTTTGTTTTGAAAGAGCGCATTGGGATTGGTGCGCGCGTTGGTGTGCGCGTTGAGGGCAAAATTGGTAAAGGCTTCCACTGGCACGCCGTACTTTTCTATGTACGCTTGCATGATGTGCGCGTTCTGCGAGAGCAGGGTAGCGCCGTGCGGCACTTCGGTTTCGGCATCTAGCGCTTTGGCTAAAGCGGGCACCGGGTCACCATCACTCATCTTTTCTACGCCCAACGCCACCGCCAAATTAGCGGAGCCGCTGGCCACGGCGAAGTAGGCCATGCGTAAAGCGGCCGCGCCGGTGGCCGTAGCCGCGCGGACTTGCAAAGCCTCCACCCCGCGCAAACCGGCTTCAATGAACGCTTTCGCTTTCTCTTTTGTGACGAGCGTTCCGTTGGTGGTCATGGTCACGCGCATTCCCAAGTCTGAAGCGTGACCTACGAGCTCAGCCAACCGTGG
>JAEURM010000298.1 GCA_016789245.1 Anaerolineales bacterium | reverse complement strand
GCGGGCTGTTTTTTGGCACAGTGCTCTTTTGGATGTACGCCATCGTGCTCGTCATCTACCGTACCCGTTTGCTCCGGCAACTGCTGTGGGTGGGGTTAGTGGGCGGAGGTGGGTTGTTGGGCTTCGCACTTCTCGCCCAAGTGCTAAGTTGGTTCTGGCCCGCCTCGGCCGTCAATGTGGCGGCCTTAGTCAGCGCCCCGGCTGTGTTCAACCAAATTGTGACGGTGGCCTTTGTGGCCGGCCTCATTGTGTTGATGAATGAGACGCGGCTAGCCCCACCGCCTCAGCCCTAAAATCGCAGGTTCATTTGGTCCAACCCCTAAGGGTCTGTGAGACTCTTAGGGGTTTTGTTTATTAACCGTCTGGTAAAATCCCACCTCGCATGTTTGAAATTGTTTTCCTCGGCACTTCGGCTTCAGCGCCGTCCATTCATCGCGGCCTCTCGGCGCAAGTCATCATGCATGATGAGTTCCGCTTTTTGGTGGATTGCGGCGAAGGCACGCAACGCCAGATACTGCAAAGCGGCATTGGCTTCAAGCGGCTGGAACGCATCCTCATCACCCACGGCCATCTAGATCATATCCTCGGCCTCGCCGGCCTCATTTCTACGTTTACGCGCTGGGAAACGGCAGAGCGCATGGAAATTTGGGCCGGCCGTTGGGCGCTAGAGCGCATCCGCACCTTGCTGTTTGAAATTGTGCTCAAGGGCGCGCGCTTGCCGTTTGAGTTGAAATTCTGTGAAATTAAGCCCGGCCTGATTTTCAAAGATAAAGATTTCACCGTCACGGCTTTCCCTGTTCAGCATCGCGGCGCGGATTCTTTTGGCTTTGTGTTTGAAGAACCGAACAAGCGCCCCTTTCTGGCTGAGCAGGCGGAAGCGTTGGGCGTTCCGGCTGGCCCCATCCGCCGAGAATTGGTAGCGGGCCGCGCCGTAACCTTGCCGGATGGGCGCGTGATTACGCCCGAAATGGTGTTAGGCCCGGAAGTGCCCGGCGTAAAATTTGTACACGTAGGGGATTGCGGCGAGACGCGCGATTTACTCAATGTGGTGCGCGGCGCAGATGCGCTAGTAATTGAGTCTACTTACTTAAGCAGTGAAGATGAAATGGCCCACGAGTTCGGCCACCTCACCGCCAGCCGCGCGGCTTTACTGGCACGGGAGGCTGAGGTGAAGCATCTCTTCCTCACCCATCTCTCCCGCCGTAACCGTGAGCGCGATGTGTTGGAAGAAGCGCGCGCCATTTTTCCTCCCACCACCGTGGCCCGTGATTTTGATCATTTCCGCGTGCAACGCTCCGGCGTCAGCCGCGTGGAAGAAGTGCAACGTGAGACGTAAAACGTGAAAGCCACTTCGCTTACATACGTTTCACGCTTCACGTTTTACAAATAACAGAAACCCAAATCATGAATAATCCCCGTTTCCACTACGGCTGGGTCGTCGTCGGCATCGTGGCCGTTACGCTGTTAATTTCCATGGGCGTGCGCTCGGCACCGGGCGTGTTTATTTTGCCGGTAGAGCAAGATACCGGCTGGACGCGCGATGCCATTTCGGTGGCCGTCTCCATTGGCCTCATCATGTTGGGCCTCAGCGGCCCGCTTTCCGGCTGGTTGCTAGAGCGGCTGGGCGCCCGCACCATCATGATCAGCGGCTTGGTGCTAATTGCCCTCAGCATGGTGGGCAGTTACTTCACCACCACTTTGTGGCAACTCAGTTTGTTCTGGGGAATTTTGAGCGGCTTAGGCGGCGGCGTCATTGCCAGCGTGCTTGGCCCCGCCGTGGCCAACCGTTGGTTCGCCGCGCGGCGTGGCCTTATCACCGGCATTTTTGGCGCGGCCACCTCCGCTGGGCAACTCATCTTTGTGCCCATGTTGGCGCTGATGGTGGTGCCGCTGGGCTGGCGAGGCAGTTCACTGGTGTTGGCCGCCATTGCGCTGGTAGCCGTAGTACCGGCTTTCTTGTTGATGAAGAATGACCCGGCGGAAGTGGGCCAAAAACCATACGGCGCCAGTGAAGGCCAACCGGCGTTCCGCATCAACGCGGATA
>JAEURM010000297.1 GCA_016789245.1 Anaerolineales bacterium | reverse complement strand
TGGGCGTGGTGTGCCTCACCTGCATGGGCATTGTGGTTGGCTCTTGGACGATGACCATCCGCACTGAGCCGTGGTTTATCGGCGATGCGGTGGCCGCCGCGCTGTATCTGTTCAGCGGCGCAATTTTTCCCATCACCGTTCTGCCCACGTGGCTTCAGCCGTTGGGCTATGTGATGCCGATGACGTACTGGCTGGAACTTCTGCGGCGCGCGATTTTGGGTGAGGGCGCGGCGGCCTTTCCTACCCTCGCGGCGTGGACGAACGCCGAGCTGTTTGGCATGTTAGGCCTCATCACCGTCGCCTTTGGCATCATCGCCTTTGCCGCCTTCCGCTTCTTTGACCGCCGCGCGCGCGAAGAGGGCATGATTGACGCACAGAGTAATTTTTAGGGATTAGGGATTGGAGAATAGGGATTAAGCAAGCGTATAATCCCCAATCACTAATCCCTAACCTATGCCTCGCCGCTACTATCTCACTCTTCTCCTCGCCACGCTGGCGGGCGCGTGGTTGCGTTTTTGGCAACTCACCGCTGTGCCGCCCGGCCTGCACTATGATTTGGCGGCCACCGCTCTGTTGGGCAACCAAGTCGCATTTGATGGTGCGCGCCCCATTTTTATTCAAGCCTTCACCGGCCACGAAGTGCTGTTTTACTACTGGCTGGCCGCGTGGTTCAACTTAATTGGCTCATCGGTGTTTAGTCTGCGGCTGGCGGCGGCCATGCTGGGCATTCTCACCCTTCCGGCTTGCTTCTTCGCCGTGTGCCAGTTCATGCGCCTGCTCACGCCGCAAGATAAGGCCCTGCAATTCACCGTGGCCAGCCTCGCCACCGTTTTGTTGGCCTTTGCTTTTTTCCACGTCACCTTCTCCCGCTTCGGCTTCCGCGTTATCACACAACCTTTGGTGCAATGTTTGGCGCTGGGTTTTCTTTTCCGGGGTGTATCCAATCTCCAATTCTCTAATTCTCAAAATAGGAGAATTGGAGAGTTAGAGAATTGGCGCGATTTCGCCCTCGCCGGTATTTTCACCGGTTTGGCCGCTTACACCTATTTATCCGCCCGGCTGTTTCCGTTTCCGCTCGGCGTATTTTGGCTGGTCCTTATCTTCGGTGCTTGGCGCTCACGTTTCACGTTTTACGTTTCACGTTTTGCGCTGTTCATAGCTTCTGCCGCCCTCACCTTTGCGCCGCTCGGCCTGTACTTCCTCCAACACCCAGAAGATTTTCTCAACCGCTTCTCGCAAGTAGCCCCGCGCACCGGAGAAGAAAACCTAGTGTGGCAGGGCGTTCAGCGTGCGCTGGAGATGGTCTTCATCAACGGCGAGCCGTATGCTCGTTTTAACTGGCCGGGTTTGCCGCTGTTGGTGTTTCCACTCGGCATTTTCTTTGTTATAGGTTTATTCGTTATTGGTTACTCGCTCACCCGCCCACCCGTTCATCCACCCAGCAGAGCCGCTCAACTCTTACTCCTCGTGTGGCTTCCCTTCATGCTTCTACCCACCGCGCTTTCGGTGAATGAGATTTTTCCATCCAACGTGCGCGCTTTTGGCGTGACGCCGTTGCTGTTTGTATTTCCCGCGTTCGGCATTGCACTGGCCTTCCGGTGGTTGCAAAAACAGTGGCCCGGCCCGCTTTTGCCTACGGCTTACCCCATGACCCTGCTGACATTAGCGATTTTGGGTTTTGGCACGTCTTTCACTTACAGTTTGTACTTTGAACGCTGGGCCAATTTGCCTTCCCAACGCCTGAACAATGAAACCGATATGACGGGCGTGGCGGAATACCTCAATGCACAGCCGCTGGATGACTTCACGCCCGCCGCCACTTCTATTCACTACCGGCATCCCACTGTGGCGTACTTGGCGCGCGATTTTGATGCCGTGCAATGGCTGACGGGCGGCCACTCGCTAGTGCTTCCGGCTAGCGGCGGCCTGCGTGTGTTCAACGCCGCCTCCGCGCCCCTGCCCGCCGATTGGACGGCGCAGTGGGAGCCGTACCGCGTGCATCAACAACTAGGCTGGGATAACGTGCCAGAGTTACGCGTGTATGAT
>JAEURM010000296.1 GCA_016789245.1 Anaerolineales bacterium | reverse complement strand
GTGCGCGCTCATGGCGGCCAACGGCCTCTTGCAGGTGTGGATCAGATTTAGAAAGAGTTTTTGTTTTGTTCTTTGCCATTGAAAGATAATTAGAGAATTGGAGATTGAGCGGGAGGATTGTATCATTCGCTAGCAGAGCCGCATGGATCGCCAAAGCCGCTCAAACTTTTTATCAGCGAGAATCAGTTCAGTCAGTGTTGTCAGCGTTCAAAGAACATCTAAAATTGCTATGGATATTCTTCAATCTCAAATTTCTAAAGATGAGCAGTTCACGGCCAACGCCGCGCACCACCGAGCGCTGGCGGAGGAGTTGCGGGCACGGTTGAGGCAGGTGCGGCAGGGCGGCGGTGAAAAGTACCGCCAGCGGCACGAAGCGCAAGGCAAACTCTTTGTGCGCGAGCGTATTGATAAACTGCTGGATGAGGGCGCGCCGTTTGTGGAACTTTCACCGTTAGCGGGTTGGGAAGCCTATGAAGATGAAACGCCCAGTGCGGGCATGGTAACGGGCATTGGCCGTGTGAGCGGGCGCGAAGTGCTGATTGTGGCAAACGATGCCACAGTGAAGGGCGGCACGTATTATCCGCTCACCGTCAAAAAGCATTTGCGCGCGCAAGAAGTAGCCGAAGAAAACTATCTGTCCTGCATCTATCTAGTAGATTCCGGTGGTGCGTTTCTGCCGCTTCAGGCGGAAGTATTTCCAGACCGGGAGCATTTTGGCCGCATCTTTTACAACCAAGCCCGCATGAGCGCCAAACGCATTCCACAAATTGCGGCGGTGATGGGCAGTTGTACAGCGGGCGGCGCGTATGTGCCCGCCATGAGTGATGAAACCGTGATTGTGAAAGGCACCGGCACTATTTTTTTGGGCGGCCCGCCGTTGGTGAAAGCCGCCACGGGTGAAGATGTGAGCGCGGAAGATTTAGGCGGCGCGTACGTGCACACGCACAAATCCGGCGTGGCAGACCATTTTGCGGAAGATGATGACCATGCACTAGAAATTGTGCGGAACATTGTGGCTACGCTCAATACGCAACACGTGACACGCAATTCGTATTTCGTGGAGCGTAGTCCGTCTGAAGAGCCGTTGTATCCCGCGGATGACATTTACGGCATTTTGCCTCGCACCTTCCGTGAGACGTACGATGTGCGCGAAATTATTGCGCGGCTGGTGGATGGGAGCCGCTTCCGCGAGTTCAAAGCCAACTACGGCACCACGCTTGTCACCGGCTTCGCCCACATTGAGGGCTACCCAGTGGGCATCATCGCTAACAACGGCATTTTGTTCAGTGAAAGTTCACTGAAGGGCGCGCACTTTGTGGAGTTGTGTACGGCGCGGCAAATCCCGCTCTTGTTTTTGCAAAACATCACTGGCTTTATGATTGGCAAAGAATACGAGAACGGCGGCATTGCCAAAGATGGCGCGAAGCTGGTGCACGCCGTAGCCAATGCCAACGTGCCCAAGCTCACAGTGGTGATTGGCGGCAGTTTTGGTGCGGGCAATTACGGCATGTGTGGCCGCGCTTATCAGCCGCGTTTTTTGTGGATGTGGCCCAACGCCCGCATTAGTGTGATGGGCGGTGAGCAAGCGGCTAACGTTTTGCTCACGGTGAAGCAAGACCAACTGAAGCGCGAAGGCAAACCGGCGTTAACGCCCGCCGAGGCCGCTGACTTTATGCGGCCCACGCTGGAGAAGTATGAGCACGAAGGAAGCCCTTACTATTCCACCGCCCGCCTGTGGGATGACGGCATCTTAGACCCAGCCGAAACGCGCCGCGTGTTGGGCCTTGCGCTGGCCGTGTGTGCCAATGCGCCGCAGGAGGAGACGCGGTTTGGAGTCTTCAGAATGTAAACGAAATTTGTACACGGATTTCACGGATATTGTTCATGAACCCGTGCCGTCCGTTCAATCCGTGTTATCCGTGGACTGATTTTTCCATGTTCCAAAAACTCTTAATTGCCAATCGAGGCGAAATTGCCATCCGCATTATGCGGGCGTGCCGTGAATTGGGCGTGCGCACGGTGGCCGTTTACTCTGAAGCGGATGCCAA
>JAEURM010000295.1 GCA_016789245.1 Anaerolineales bacterium | reverse complement strand
TTCCGGAGCGTCCAGTCGGGCACGATCCGGAAGGCGTCGTCGGTCTGCCAGAACGAGTAGACGACCATCAACGCCATCGGCAGGAAGAAGCAGACGACGAGCAGCACCGCGATCGGCAGCAGCGGCCACTGCCGCCGCACTGCCGCCGGAGGAGCCGCCGGGCACCCGCGCTGTATCCCACGGGTTGCGTGTAGGGAAGTAGCCAGAGTTTTCTGTGCTAGAGCCCATCGCAAACTCATCACAATTCACTTTGCCCACCACCACGCCGCCCGCATTCAGCAATCTCTGCACCGCCGTGGCCGTGTAGGGCGCTACAAAATTTTCTAAGATTCGGGAGCCGCCAGTAGCGCGCACACCTTTGAGCGTGAGTACATCTTTAATGGCGAGTGGCAAGCCAGTGAGCGGCGGAGGCGTGGCCGTACCGTGCCGCGCGGCGCTTAGAGTTTCATCCGCACTTTTAGCCGTGGCCCGCGCTTGCTCCGCCATCACCGTAATGAACACGCGCAAACTTGAGTCAACGGCTTCAATCCGTGCTAAGTGCGCGTCTATCAGTTCAACGCTGGAAATTTCACCCGTGCGCAGTTTCTCAGCGGCGGAGTGGAGAGTTAATTCAGTGAGTGACATTCAATAACTAATAACCCTTGTAGGTGGTTATTCTAAGACGGGCGGCACACGGAACATTTTCCCTTCGGGCGCGGGGGCGTTGGCTAACAACTCCGTTGGCGTGAGGGATGGCCGCGCTACATCGGGCCGCAGAACAGTGCGGAGCGGCAGAACGGTGGCCGTTGGCTCAATGGCGGAAGTATCCACCTCACGCAGTTTGGCCATGTAATCCAGCACTGCCGAAAGTTGTTGACGGTACAACTCTTTTTCTTCCGCTGTTAACTGCAAACGGGCCAAGCTGGCAATGTGTTCAATTTCAGCCTCAGAAAGCATCATGCGGGCGATTATACTATGCGGGTCTCACTCGAATTAGCATGTTGCCCCGTTATTTAGCCCCGCCTCGCGCTGAACTGTACGCCCGCCTGAAACGCGCACGGCAGTTGATGGATGAGCATTTTGCCGAGCCGCTGGATTTAGACCAATTGGCGGGCGAGGTGCATTTCTCGCGCTTCCATTTCATCCGGCTGTTTCGGAGCGCGTTTGGTAAAACGCCGCATCAATATCTCACACAAAAACGCATTGAAAAGGCCAAAGAATTGTTGGCCGCTGAAAATTGCACCGTTACGGAGGTGTGCCTCGCTGTAGGCTTTACCAGTTTAGGGTCTTTCAGCACGCTGTTCCGCAAGCAGGTGGGCCGCTCACCGGAGCAATACCGGCTGTTGATGTTTGCGCGGCGCAAGTTTATCCCGCAGTGCTTTCTCACCATGGCCGGCATTGAGCCGGGTACACAGTAAGAGCGCAATTTTCAAGAAGACATTTGTTCTGGCTTTGATTAAGCTGTGGGCACTTAACTCAGGAGTCAAATATGCGCGTATATCAAGCTTCAATCCAAATTCAAGCCGCGCCGGAGAAGGTGTGGCAAATTCTGACGGATGCGAGCGGTTACCCGAGCTGGGACAAGACGATGGACAGAATTGAAGGCCAACTGGCGCTGGGCCAGACAGTGAAGTTCTATACCAAGCTAGCGGCTCAAGCGTTTCCGGTGCGGGTTACAGCGTTTGAGCCAGCGCGGAAATTGGTGCTCACGGGTGGCATGCCGCTCGGTCTGTTTAAGTCTGAGCGCACGCACAGCCTCAGCCCAGCTTCCGGGGGCACGCTCTTCAAAACAGAGGAGATTTTCAGCGGCTTGCTTTTGCCGGTGTTTGGCAAGAGCATCCCCGATTTAACAGAAAACTTTCAAGGCTTTGTGGCCGCGCTGAAAAAGCAGGCCGAGCAATAGGAGTGCTACATGATTAGCAAACTTTCCCACGCCACCATTTACGTGTTAGACCAAGATAAGGCGCTGAAGTTTTATACGGAAGTGCTAGGCTTTGAAGTGCGTACGGATTTTACGATGGAGGGCGGCTTCCGCTGGCTCACCGTTGGCTCTAAAACTCAGCCAGATG
>JAEURM010000294.1 GCA_016789245.1 Anaerolineales bacterium | reverse complement strand
AAAAGCCACAATGGCTGTGCCGGCGCCCGGATTAGATTGAATATAAATCGTTCCGCCCAGCCGCTCAATACGCTCACGCATGCCGCGCAAGCCAAGGCCGCTGGATGAGGGGCCATTGCTGGGTAAATTCTGAACATCAAAGCCGTGCCCATTGTCACTCACCGTCAATTCTAACCCGCGCGCGTTTTGCGTTAACTGCACCAACGCTGTCTGCGCACGGGCATGCTTCACTACGTTATTCAACGCTTCTTGCACAATACGGTAGAGCGTTTCTTCTTGCTCCACCGGGCGGGGTGAGTACGCGGCCACTTCATACTGCACCTGCAAACCTTCGCGTTGCTGAAGCCGCTCAATGTGCTTACGGATGGCGGGCACTAAGCCTTCTTGCACCGGATTGCGCAACTCGGTGAGCAGTTCGCGCATTTCGGCTAGAGCTTGCTGACTAAGTTCCAGCACGCGGGCAATGCGGCGTTCACCTTCCAGCACATCTTTTTGGTAAGCGGGCCGAATGGATTGCGCCACGAGTGTAATACTAAAAATCAATTGCGTCACGGAGTCATGTAAATCACGCGCGAGGCGTTGACGCTCATCGAGTACGGCTACTTCTTGCACGCGGTTATACAAGCGCGCATTTTCCAACGCAATGGCGAGCTGGTCCGCTACAATCGTTAGGCCGGTTTGGTCATCTTCGGAGAAGCGGCGTTCAGTGGCCGCATCCAGCACGCCTAATAACCGTTCGCCGAGCAAAATCGGAATGGCCAATTCCGCGCGCAAAGCCTCCGCGCCGGGGATGGGCACATAGCGCACCTCAGCCTGCACGTCATTTATCAGCACCGGCGCGCGGGTTTGGGCGGCCACGCCCAAAAGGCCTTGCTCCACCGGCTGGCGGTAGGGCGGGTTGCCCAACCAATCCCACTGGCTGGCCACGGCGCTTTGCACCAACACCGTTTCATCCGCCGCATCCACCAAAAAAATAGAGATGTGTTCATAGCCCAGCCGCATATGCAAAGCCTCAGCGGTAGTGTTGAGCAGTTCCGTTGTATCAAGCCGCGCGGCAATCCGCTGGCCGAGGCGCGCAATCAGTTCTAGCCGGTTGGTGCGTTTAGCTTCACGTTCAAAGCGGCGCGCATTTTCAATGGCGACGGCAATTTGGTTGGCAGAGGAGCGGTAGCGGCGTAGTTCGGCCTCCGTCCACAGATGCACAGTGGAGTGGGAGAGCACCAAGTTGCCAATGCGCTGGCCACCCTCCATCAGCGGAATGATGGCCAGCGCCGGCCGGCCCACCGCCAGTTGTTCAGCACGCAAGCTTTCCGGCACACGTTCGTCCGTCACCACATCGGCAATCGCCACCAACTCACCCCGGTCTAGCAGAGGGTTTAATTCATCATCGCCGGTGGGCACATACTCATCCACTGGATAAACGCCTTCACCCGGCACATAAATGTACGGCACATGAAAGCGTGTGGGTTGGCCAGTTTGATCATAATCAGTGAAAAGCGCGATGGTACAGCGATAAACGCCGTTGGCGGCTAATTCTTCCAGCGCGGCCCGCATGGTGTCATCAGCACTGCGTGCGCCGGTAATGCGTTGACTCAGTTCATATAACGCCGTTAAGTCATTGACGTTGGCCCGGGTATCATCAAACAACCGCATGTTATCAATCGCCACGGCCAACTGGTCGGCCACAATCTGAAAAGCCGTGGCATCTTCATCCGTAAATGGGCGCTCATCTTCAATATTTAGCACGCCCAACAAACGTTCGGCCACTTGAATAGGAATGGCTAGCTCAGCGTGATGTTGCGTGTGGGGAATAGGGATGTAATCGGGGTCAGCCGTTACATCATTGACGAGGACAGGTCGGCGCGAGCGGGCCGCGCGCCCCAGCAAGCCACGCGTAATAGGTGGGCGGTAGCCCAGCCCAACAGGGCTGGCCGGGCTACTACTGCGGGCATGGAGCTTCAACGTATCAGGCGCATTCGGGTCAAGCAAAACAACGGAAACGGATGGAAATTGCATGCGCGCCCGGATGGCTTCTACAGCCGTGGTGAGCATGTCATCCATGCTCAGGCTGGCGG
>JAEURM010000293.1 GCA_016789245.1 Anaerolineales bacterium | reverse complement strand
AGCCAATTAATTCGCCTTGGCTCACGCTTTGGCCGCATTGCACATTCCACTGGCTGAGGTGCGCGTACACGCTTTCCCAGCCGGTGCCATGGTCAATCACCACCAAGTTGCCGTAGCCCCAGTCATTCCAACCAGCGTACGTCACCACGCCAGCATCCACGGCCACAATCGGGTCACCCGTCTTGGCGCGGATATCAATGCCCCGGTGAATGCTGGTGTAATCATACCCAGAGAGCGTGCGCGCCTGCGTAGGCCATACAAACGCGCCACTGCCAATAATGCCCGTGTAACCGCCCGGGCATTGCCCAAAATTACTAGCGGCGCGGGCACTGGCTTGGGCAGTGCGCGGCAAACTGGGCAGTTGCCAGCTTTGCAAAGCCCGGGTGCCGCCCGGCACAACGAGATAAGTATTGGGCGTGAGCGTTTGCCCGTCCGCGCCTAAGTTATTACTGGGCCATGCCGCAATAATTTCTGGCGCAATGTTATAAAACTTCGCAATTTGCTCCAGCGTGTTGCCGGCCGTTACGTAGTGGTAAGTTCCATCAGTAGGCAGAATGTTGAGCACTTGGCCGGGCTGTAAAGTGTGTGGGTCATCTTTGAGTGTGAAGAAGTTGCCCCACAGTAATGTTTCCGGCTTGAGATTGAAACGTTCCGCAATGCCAAACAGCGTATCGCCGGATTGCACAGTGTACGTTATCACCTCAGTGCGGCCCCGCGTGGCAATGAGCGTGTGCACTTCCACGCCGCGTGAAAGAGAGGGCGCATCGGCCACCAGCGGGCCAAAGGTGGGCGGCTCACCGGAAAAGTTGGTGGCCGCGCTGGCAACATCTAACGCGTCTGCGCCACTGGCCGCCGCGCTAACACCCTCGGCCACCGGCGGCAGTTGCGGCGCTCGCCACGCCGAAACATCCACCCCGCTCACCATTACCACTACGGCCAGCAAAATCAGCATCAGCCCGTGCGAGGCGTAACGCCAAATATGCTCCCGCCAGCCGGCGGCTACCATATCTGCCCAGATGCGGGAAAACGGCGATGGATTAGGAGGAGTTGCCATTAAGGTGAAGCGTGAAACGTAGGGGCGGTTCGCGAACCGCCCTTACGTTTTAGCGGAGAAAATCCCACGGGTTCACGCGGCCATACGTAGCATTCCGCATCTCAAAGTGCAAGTGCGGGCCACTGCTGTTGCCGGTGCTCCCAGATAGGCCAATGAGCTGGCCCTGATAGATGGATGCGCCACAGCCCAAGTTAATTTGGCTCAAGTGCGCGTAGGCTGTTTGCCAGCCATTGCCATGATCAAGGATGATGAGTTGGCCGTAGCCGTAATTGCTCCAGCCGGAGAACACTACCACGCCGTTATCACTGGCATAAATGGGCGCGCCCAAACCAGCCGCAATATCTAAGCCCGGGTGCGTGTTGGGATTGTAATCCCAACCGGAAAGATAGTGATTATTAGCCGGCCACACAAAAGTGAAGGAGCCAGTGGGGCCAGAGTAGTTGCCGTTGCACGCGCCCGGCTCGCTAGAGCGGCCAGAGCCACTGACAGTATTATTCCGGCCTACCGTCGGCAAACTCCACGTCACAGAATCACGCCAGCCGCCCGGAATTACAATGGTCTGCCCTAGTTTTATTTGCGGGTCACTGGGGTCTAAATCATTACCAGCGAAGGCCAGAATTTCATCAATATTGCCATGAAAGATACTGGCAATCTTTTCTAGCGTATCGCCGGATTGCACCACGCGGAGCGCGCCATCAATGGGCAAAATGTTCAGTTCTTTGCCCGGCGCAAGCAAATTGATGTTATCGGCTAGCTCCGCATTGCCCCATAAAATGGTATCTGGTTTCACGTTGAATTTGGCCGCAATGCCAAACACTGTATCACCTTTCACCACTGTATACTTTTCAATCGTCACGCGGCCACGTTCTTGCACCTGCGTATCAGGCTCAGCCAGCCGGAACACGGTGGAGGCCTCCACCGGCTCGGCGGAGAGCGGCGCAACAGTGGGGAACACATCCCCTATGTTTAATGCCGCTGTGGGCATCACCGATGTGCCCACTACTGGCGTGGCGGCCGGTGCGGCAGAAGCGTT
>JAEURM010000292.1 GCA_016789245.1 Anaerolineales bacterium | reverse complement strand
ACGCCGCCAAAAGTTTGCTAACCTTCGCGCCCTCACCTGCTTCGTGTGCATGAGCGCCATCGGGTTGCAGTGGCAGAACTTGCACCACGCGCGGTTCTTGCCGGAGCATGTTCACAAAATCGGTGTACGCCAAGTACACGCGGTCAGTGTGTCCGTTCAAAAAATCGTCCACCAGCAGACGGCCAATCGCGGCGCTATCTTTGTAGGTGGGCGTGCTGGGCAAGTTCACAAATTCCGCCACCACGTTTTGCCGGCGGCGGAGCAACAAATCGCGCCCTTTGCGGCCCACGGCCACATAGCGCACTTCAGCGCCCACTTTGCGGGCGTAGCTCAACGCAGAACGCAGGGCATTGGTGTTATACGCGCCACACAAACCCCGGTCACTGGTGTACAGCACAATCGTCACGTTCTTAATTTCACTGCGCGGTTGCAATAGCGGGTGAAGCGAGGCCATGTTGCCGGGCTGTTCACTCAGGTGGCGCAAAATTTGCAGAGCCTTGGCCGCGTACTGCCGCGTGGCCATTACGGCCAACTGCGCCTTACGCACTTTAGAAGCGCTCACCGCTTCCAGCGCCTTAGTCACCTGCGCGATATTCTTGACGCTCCGAATTTGGAGCCGCATGTTACGAAGAGAAGGCATAGGTTTTGAAGAGAATTTGAGAATTGGAGAATTCTCTAATCCTCCGATTCTCTTTTAGTTTTGCCAGCCCGCCATAAATTGCTGAATGGCGTCTTTGAGTTTAGCTTCGTTATCGGCGGCTAAATCACTCTTAGCCGCAATGTCTTTGCCAATCTCGGGGTGCGAAGTTTCCATGAAGCGCGTGAAGGACGCTTCCCAGCCCTTCATCTTATCCACCGGCACGTTATCGGTGTAGCCACGCGTTCCAGCGTACATCACCATTACTTGATCAGCCAAAGACGATGGCATGTATTGCGCTTGCTTGAGAATTTCCGTCAGGCGGTAGCCCCGGTCTAACTGGCGTTGAGTGGCTTTATCCAAGTCTGAGCCGAAGGTAGCAAAGGCGGCCAACTCACGGAAGGCGGACATATCGCCTTTGAGCTGTCCGGCCACTTTCTTCATGGCTTTCGTTTGCGCATCGCCACCCACGCGGGAAACGGAGATACCCACGTTCACGGCCGGGCGAATACCGGAGTAGAACAAATCCGCCTCTAAGTAGATTTGGCCGTCCGTAATGGAAATGACGTTGGTGGGCACGTACGCCGAAACGTCACCGAGGAGCGTTTCAATAATGGGCAGTGCGGTAAGAGAGCCGCCGCCGCGTTCATCAGAAAGTTGCGCGGCGCGCTCCAATAAGCGGGAGTGCAGGTAAAACACATCGCCCGGGTAAGCCTCGCGGCCCGGCGGGCGGCGGAGCAAGAGCGAAACTTGGCGGTAAGCCCACGCGTGCTTGGAAAGGTCATCGTACACCACCAACGCATCGCGGCCCGTTTCCATGAACTCTTCGCCAATGGCGCAACCGGCGTAGGGCGCAATATATTGCATGGCGGCTGGGTCATCGGCGGCGGCCACCACAATGGTGGTGTATTCCATCGCGCCGTACTTCTCCAGCGTGCCCAACACGCGGGCAATTTGCGCTTTCTTTTGGCCAATAGCTACATAAATGCAGTACAAGCCTTTGCCCTTTTGGTTGATGATGGCATCAATAGCAATGGCGGTTTTGCCGGTTTGGCGGTCGCCAATAATCAATTCGCGCTGGCCGCGGCCAATTGGAATCATGGAGTCAATCGGCTTGATGCCAGTTTGCACCGGGCGCTTTACGTCTTTGCGTTCCACCACGCCGGGGGCAATGCGCTCCAGTGGGCGGAATTTATCGGTGTTAATGGGGCCTTTGCCATCTATCGGCTCACCGAGGGCGTTCACCACGCGGCCTACCAGCGCATCACCCACTGGCACGGAGGCAATACGGCCTGTGCCGCGCACCAGCATGCCTTGTTCAATGCCGCTGTAATCACCGAGAGTGATGACACCCACGCTCTCTTTTTCCAAGTTGAAGGCGATGCCCATGATGCCGTTATCAAACTGCACCAATTCTTGCGCTTGCACGGCGCTCAAACCGGAGGCGCGGGCAATGC
>JAEURM010000291.1 GCA_016789245.1 Anaerolineales bacterium | reverse complement strand
GGAAAGCTCACTTGTTCCGGAGCACGCAAATCATGCAAGGTGGTGAGCACGCAACTCGGCCGCCCCGCTTGGCTGTTACGTTCACAGCGCAATTCCACCGCCACCGCCGTCCACACTAACGCAATGGGGAACATCAGCCAAAACGCGGCAATGGCCAATAGCGGCCACTGATCCAAAATTTCACGCCACCATCGCATACAACATCACCCCGGTGGCTACGGCCAAGTTAAGCGAAGTGACGCGGCCCACCATTGGCAAGCGCACCATCAATGTACAGGCCGCTTCTTGCTCCGGCGTTAGGCCATCACGCTCACTGCCCATCAGCAAAATACAAGGCCGCGTGTAACGGGCGTGCTGATAATCTACTGAGCCGTTTTCCGAAGTGCCGATGAGTTGATATTTTTGAGCGGCGGCCCACGCCGTAAACTCTGCAAACGTGGCGCTCACCACTGGCATCCAAAACAACGCACCCAAAGAAGCCCGCACTGCGTTGGGGTGGCCTGGGTCGGCGCCGCCGTCCAGCAAAATCAAGCCATTTGCGCCCACCGCATCCATGGTGCGGATGATGGTGCCAATGTTGCCCGGGTCTTGCGGGGCCACCAACGCCACCAGCCACGGATGCGTTTTGGGATTTAGGTTGGAAAGTTGAACGCTGGGGCGGCGCACTATGGCCAAAATACCTTGCGGGTTATCTTTATCCGCAATGGAGCGGAACACATCGGGCGCGAGGGCGTACACACGCAAACCGGCTTGCCGCTGTTTCTCCAGCAAATCATGGGCAAACTCACTCTTCAATAAATCCGGCGCGTAGCATAAGTACTGCACCGGCGCACCCGCCGCCACCGCCTCCCCCACATGCCGAATGCCTTCCACAACAAACAAGCCGGTTTCATCCCGCGTTTTACGTTGATGCAATTGGCGCGCTTGCTTAATATCTGGGTTGCGGGGGTTGGTGAGGAAAGGAGGCATTGGGTGATTGAGTGATTTGAGAATTGGAGAATTGGTGATTAGTTATTGGGATTTGGGATTGTCACTCGCCATTCTACTGCGTTTAGTAAAATATAGAAGCCGCGCCGTACAACTCCGCCGCACAACTTAGATTGAGAGTCTTATGCCCACTTACATTCACATCGTAGAAGAACAAGAGCCACCCGTGTTTGAGCCGCACGTGCTGGAGGCGTTACGCGCCCAACTCAGCGGCGCAATAAGCCTGAGCGTTGGCCCAACCGTTGCGCCCGAAACGGAAATTTTAGTAAGCGGCTCACCGCGGACGGAACATCTGACGGGCGCACAGTTGCGGGCGGTGGTTGTGCCCTTCACCGGCATTGCGCCCAATGTGCGCGCGGCGTTACTGCAGTTTCCACATCTCACGCTTCACAACAGCCGCTGGCCTTCCATTCCCACGGCGGAGGGCGCGCTTACGTTGCTGATGGCCGCTACTAAGTTTGTGATTTCGGCAGACCGCGCCTTCCGCCAGCATGATTGGCGCATGCGCTACGCGCCTAGTCCGTCTATTTTGTTGCACGGCAAAACGGTGCTGATTTTGGGCTTTGGCGCGATTGGGAAAATTGTGGGGCAGATGTGCCACGCACTGGGCATGAACGTGCTAGCCGTGCGGCGTACAGAAGGCGCATCGCCTTCCCTTTCCTTCCCCGCGCAAGTTTTTCCCATCACCCAACTGCGCCAAGTTCTGCCACAGGCCAACATCCTTATTTGCACTTTGCCGCTTACCCATGAAACCAAAGGATTGATTGGCGCGGAGGAGTTGCGCCTGTTAGCCAAGCCGGCCTTTTTGGTAAACGTGGGCCGCGGCGCGGTGATTGATGAAGCCGCTCTGTTCCATGCGCTGAAAGATGGCACGCTCACAGCGGCTGGGTTGGATGTTTGGTACACCTACCCCACCGATAAAGCCTCGCAAGCGCACACGCCGCCCTCCCAATATCCGTTCCATGAATTAGAAAATGTGGTGATGAGCCAACACCGGATTGATTTGGTGCGTGAACATGATGCGCGGCTGGTGGAAGAACTGGCCGCCATGCTCAACACCGCCGCTCGGGGTGAGCCACTGCCCAACCGTGTAGATGTGCAAGCGGGTTACTAATCCATTCCACGAAAACACACGAAGAAACACGAAGGCACACGAAGTAAGCTCAAGGG
>JAEURM010000290.1 GCA_016789245.1 Anaerolineales bacterium | reverse complement strand
CTTTTTTGAAGATGCGATGCGGGCGCGTACTAAAGAAAAAGTAACGGCCAAGCCAGCGCGAAGCGGCGCACTGGGGCCATTGTTCACGCAAGGCGAAAAGGAACCGCGCCCATTGGTGCGCGCGGATACGGCCACGCCGCTAGATATTGATGAAGTAGCCGCCGTGTTAGAGCCGGGCGGCCCGTTCGCCAAGCAATTCCCCGCGTACGAATTCCGTTCCGAGCAAGTGGCCATGTTGCGCGCCGTAGCCCGCGCTTTCTCTGAAGGGTTACATCTAATGGTGGAAGCGGGCACTGGCACAGGCAAAAGCATGGCCTATCTCATCCCCGCTGTGCAGTGGGCTACGCAAAACAGTGAACGCGTGGTGATTTCTACCAACACCATTAACTTGCAAGACCAATTGGTGAATAAAGATATTCCGGATTTGCAAAGCGCACTGAGTGAGCCGTTCCGTGCCGCACTACTTAAGGGCCGGAGCAATTATTTGTGCCCGCGCCGTTTGGAGAATATGCGCAAGCATCGGCCACGTACAGCGGATGAACTGCGCGTGTTGGCAAAAACTTTGGTGTGGTTGAATGAATTAAACGGCTCAGTGCCCGCCAACCCGCCATCATTGGGGCCGGTAGATTACGGCGCGTGGAGCAAACTCTCCGCTGAAGATGAAAACTGCACGCAGGATATGTGCCGCGAGCGGATGCAAGGCACGTGCCCGTTCTTCCGGGCGCGCAAAGCGGCGGAGGCCGCACATATTATTGTGGTGAACCACGCTCTGTTGTTGGCGGATATTGCCACGGAAAACCGCGTACTGCCGGATTACGGCTACTTGGTGCTGGATGAAGCCCACCATTTGGAAGCGGCTACCACGGACGGCCTGAGCTTTGAGTGGAGCCAGAATGATACTGAACGCCGCGTGAAAGATTTAGGCGGCTCCAATAGCGGCCTGATGGGCGAAGTGCTTTCCGCCGCGCGTGAAAAGCTGATGCCCGATCACTATCTCACTTTAGAAATGGCGGCAGGCGAGTTGTACGAACACGCCACCGTGGCGCTAAAGTTGATGCGCGGCTTTTTTGAGAGCGTCAGCACATTTATGGAAGAGCGGCGTGATGGCCGCCCGGTGAGTGAATACGGCCAAAACTTGCGGATTTTGCCCGCCACGCGCACTTTGCCGCTATGGAGCCAAATTGAAATTCAGTGGGACCAACTCAAGCCGCACCTAAACGCGCTGGCAGAAAAACTGGGCAAGTTGGCCACTACACTGGTGAAGTGGAGCAAAGACAAAGATTTGGAGTTTGGCGAAGCGGAAGATTTAGCATCATCGGTAAATCAGTTTGCCCGATACTTTACGGCGCTGGTGATTAACGGTGAAGGGCTAACGGTGAAACCAGAGCCAACGGCTATTTACTGGGCGGAGGCCAGCAACCGCGATGGCCGCATCTCTCTGCACGCCGCACCGCTCCACGTTGGCCCGCTGGTGGAAAAATATCTGTGGATGGCGAAGGAAAGCGTAGTGATGACGAGCGCCACGCTCACCACTGCCGCTGACTTTCGCTATATCAAAGGCCGCTTAAATGCTTCTGAAGTGGTGGATGAGTTGGCGGTAGGTTCGCCCTTTAACTACGAAGCTTCCACCCTACTCTACTTAGCCACCGATATGCCGGAGCCGCAGGCGAAGTTTGAATATCAAAAAGCGTTAGAAAAATCCTTAATTGATTTGTGCACGGCCACGCGCGGGCGAGCATTGGTGCTGTTCACGTCTTACGCGCAACTCAAGCAAACGGCCAGCGCCATTCGCGGGCCACTGCAACGCGCGGGCGTGGAAATTTATGATCAGAGTGATGGCTCATCACGCACAACATTGTTGGAGAACTTCAAAACTTCTGAAGGCGGCGTATTGCTGGGCACCAAAAGTTTTTGGGAGGGCGTGGATGTGCCGGGCGAGGCGCTTTCTGTGTTAGTGATTACGCGCCTGCCGTTTGCGGTGCCGGATGACCCGATTGTGGCGGCACGGGCGGAAACATTCGAGAAGCCGTTTGATGAATACAGCGTGCCGGAAGCGGTGCTGAAGTTCCGGCAAGGGTTTGGACGGCTCATCCGCACCAAGAGTGACCGTGGCATGGTGGCCGTGCTAGACCGGCGCATTTTGAGCAAGGCCTATGGCCGCATGTTTTTAGACTCACTGCCGCGATGCACCGTGCGCCGCGCACCGC
>JAEURM010000028.1 GCA_016789245.1 Anaerolineales bacterium | reverse complement strand
TTGTTCCGCTTTGAGCAAATTGGTGGTGAAGATGGCCGAAGATAAACCTTGCGGCACAGCGTTGTGCAGTGCCAGCGCTTCATCTAACGTTTCATATTCCATCAGGTACAAAATGGGTGCAAAGGTTTCATCACACACAATGGGCAACTGCTGTTTCACTTTCACAATGGTTGGCTCAACGTAGCACGCGCCGAGTTTGGGCAAACGCCGCCCACCCGTGAGCACTTCCCCACCCTGCGCCTTCACCGTTTCCAGCGCGGCCAACATATTTTCCACCGCCCGTTCATTCACCAATGGCCCCATCAGCACACCGTCTTCCAACGGATTGCCAATCGGCACTTGCTTGTACGCCTTCAACAGCCGCGCCGTTAAATCCTTAGCCACAGATTTATGCATGATGATGCGGCGCGTGCTGGTGCATCTCTGTCCGGCCGTGCCCACAGAGCCAAACACGATGGCGCGCGTGGCCAACTTCAAATCGGCATCTTCCGTGACGATGATGCCGTTGTTGCCGCCCAACTCTAAAACCGAGCGGCCCAAACGCCGCGCCACCGCTTCGGCCACGTGGCGGCCTGTGCGGATGGAGCCAGTGAATGAAACTAACGGCAAGCGCGGATCGTTTATCAGCCGTTCGCCCACTTCCTCGTTGCTTCCAATCATCAGCGTAAACACACCTTCCAAGCCAAAATCCGCCATCACGCGGTTGCAGATGTGTTGCGTGGCAATGGCGGTGAGCGGCGTAAGCGGCGAAGGCTTCCACACCATCGTATCGCCGCACACCGCCGCAATGGCCGCGTTCCAAGACCAAACGGCAGTAGGAAAGTTGAAGGCCGTGATAATGCCCACCGGCCCCAGTGGATGCCACTGCTCGTACATGCGGTGGCCGGGCCGCTCCGAATGCGTGGTGAGGCCGTACAACTGGCGCGAAAGGCCCACGGCAAAATCACAAATATCAATCATCTCTTGCACTTCGCCTATGCCCTCGGCTTTAATTTTGCCCATCTCCAGCGTCACCAACTCGCCCAACGGCTCCTTCAACTCACGCAGAGCGTTGCCCAACTGCCGCACCACCTCGCCACGCTTGGGGGCCGGCATCATGCGCCAAGTTTCAAAACTCGCCGTGGCTTTGCTCACCACTGCCTCGTAAGTCTTGGCCGTAGCTTGCTGTACTTTGGCAATCGGCTCGCCGGTGGCCGGGTTGTAAGAAATTAGCGTTGGGCCGCCCGCCTCGGCTAGCCAGCCGTTGGGGCCGTAGCACGCGCCAGCGTTGATGGATTTGAGTTGCAGTTTTTTGAGCAGAGCTTTCATAATAATTAACCACTAAGACGCTAAGTACACGAAGTTCACAAACTTACTTCGTGAGCTTCGTGCGCTCCGTTTCTTCGTGGTGAGAGAGCAAATTCAGATGGTATATTATCGCAAGAGAATGACTGTGGAAACAATACCCATTCGCGTCAATACCTTGGTGATGGATACTGGCCCGCTGGCGGAAACTTTGCGGGCGGCGGGTTTTGAAGCCACGCGGCTGGCGTGGTGCGCGGAAGCCTTAACCGTGCGTGGCGCCTCGGCCCGCCAACTCACCGCCCTGCCGGAGTATGAGCGCGGCGCGTTTTTTATTCAAAATCATTCCAGTTTAGTGCCGGTGCTGGCCCTAGCTCCCCAACCCCAAATGAGCATTTTAGATTTGTGCGCCGCGCCGGGTGGCAAAACCACGCACATCGCCGCTTGCCTAAAAAATCAGGGTGAAATCATTGCCAATGATATTAGCCAGCCACGCGTGTATAAACTGGCTAACGTGCTTAAGCAGTACGCCGTTACGTGCGCGCGCACCAGCCGCATGCCGGGCCACCTTATCTGGCAACGCTACCCGGATTATTTTGATGGTGTGCTGGTGGATGCGCCCTGCTCCATGCGCGGCACGGCGGAACACTCGCCGAGTGAAGTGAAATCTTTAGCCAAGCAACAGAAGTTTTTGCTCAAAAGCGCGCTGAGCGCGGCCAAGCCGGGCGGCACAATTGTTTATAGCACTTGCACCACTACCGTGGAAGAAAATGAAAGCGTGATTACGTGGTTGCTGGAAAAACATCCCGGCCAAGTGAGCGTTGAGCCGCTAGAGTTGCCCAACGTGCCGCTTGCGCCCGCCCTCACGCAATCTGCCAAAGGCCACCCCCTGCCAGAAGCTATTGCCCTCACCCGCCGCATCACGCCCAATACGGAATTAGAAGGCTTTTTTGTGGCGAAGTTGAGGAAGGCTAACAGCGAAAACTAAGATAATCCACCTATGTATCATTGTGTGATGTGAACGGCATACAATAGCTACACGGGCCCAAAATTATCAAAGGGTAAGCAAATGACATTACATTCAACCATATGGCTAAACACAAGGCCAACTCAATCACCCAATTCCGCAACCCCAATACCAAATAAAACTGTGGTTTATCGAGTTCCAAGTATTGATGGTATGGCAGAGCTATGGGTTTTCAGGCACGGAATAGGCGCTTTTGGGTTTGAATATATAACTTGGGCAAAATTGGGTACTGCCGGAGACCCAGATTATCATGATTGGATGACTCTTCGCCCAGATAACGAGGTATTTTGTTCCACGCCTGAAGCGGCGCTTCAAATTGGCGAGGAGGATGCGCGGCAAAAAGGGTTGAAACTATCTGAAGCCGTACTTGTTAAAGGTTAGTCTTATGTGGTCGCCCCTCATTAAAAATGAGGGGCCCTAAGTGGAAAGTGGCCACGAAGTTACAAGGCCTCGAAGTGAAAGAATTAATAGCTCATCTTACACACTTGGCTCTAGAACAAGCATCCTGAGCTTGTCAAAGGATGTGATTTTATTATTACGGCACCCTTCGACAAGCTCAGGGTGCTAAAGCAAGTATTGCCAAGGCTGGAACTCAATAACTACTAACCACCACCTAATTCTCCAAACCTCTAATTCTCCCCTTCCGCCACATTATCCAACCGAAAGCCATGCCCGCGCACGGTGGCAACATATTGGTGCTCTGGGTCTAGCTCAGCTAAACGGTCGCGCACGCGGCGCACTAAGGCATCTATGGCTTGCTCGGTTACGCCCGCGCCGGCCTCATCCGGCCACACGGCGTTTATCACTTCTTCGCGGGTACAAACGCGGCCAGCATTTTCATACAGCAATTCTAAAAAGCGGAACTGCGGCGCGGAGAGCGGTGGCTCCACCTCAGCCTCGGCCACCCACACGCGGCGCGCGGCACTATCTAGCCGCAGGCGGCCACTACCTGGGTTGGTGGCTCCCAACGGCGCGGTGCGTTTTAGGCCAAGGGCGGCGGCCATGGCACTATCTGCCCGCAGAGGCATGGTGGCATCCGAGCCAACGTAGGCCAAACGCGCCACCAACGCCACTTGCACCACATCCCCATCTTGCAGAAGTATTTTGCCCTGCACTGGCGCGCCGTTAATGTGCGTGCCGTTTTTGCTCCCTAAATCTTCCAGCTCAAAGCCATTGGCCAGCCGGCGTAAACGCGCGTGCGCCCGGCTCACTTGCCGGTCTGGAATGCAAATATCACACTCCGGCTCCCGGCCAATCAGCAGTTCATCTTTATTAAGCGCCCATCTCTGCCCAGCCGCTGGGCCAGTTTGCGCAATGAGCAAAGGCACATACTCTTCTACCATCATAATCCACCATGCCAAACGAGTCAGTTTATCAGCCAAATTACCCACGCCCAAAAATCAGGCGCTGAGGGTGGGCGGCGTTATAATACCGCAAGTAGGATTTTCAATTGCAAACGGCCCGAACTTCGCAGAGCGCGATGCTAACCATCGAAGTTCACGCCGGGTAACGTTTGCACACACCGCGCACGCGGCGTGAACGCTCTGCAACAGGAGAAGGATAACCGAGTATGCTCCCCCCCCTTCGGGCTGGAGAAACGCTGAAAGGGCGTTACAAAATATTGCGCTCCATTGGGCAAGGTGGCATGGGGTGTATCTATCAGGCTGAAGACGTGCGGCTTGAGGGACGGTTATGCGCCGTGAAGGAAGTGCAGACGGACCCGAACCTGCCGCCGCGCACGCAACAGCAAGCGCGGGACCAGTTCTACCGCGAGGCCTCCGTTTTGGCGCGGCTGGATCATCCCAACCTGCCGAAAGTTTCCGATTTCTTCTCCGATAGTGACCGCGATTATTTGGTGATGGATTATGTGCCCGGCCGGGACTTGAAAGAGATTATGGATGAGGCGCGGCAGAGTGGGCGCTTTTTAGCGGAAACGGAAGTGCTGAGTTGGGCCAACCAACTCATGGCGGCGCTGGAATATCTGCACGCGCAAGAGCCGCCCATCGTTCACCGGGATATTAAGCCGAGCAACCTAAAACTTACGCCCAGCGGCTTACTGAAATTAGTGGACTTTGGTTTGGTGAAACTGCTAGCGCCGGATGAGCGCACGGTGACGGTAGTGCAAGGTTTAGGCACCATTTTCTACACGCCGTTAGAGCAGTACGGTGGAGATACTGGCAACACAGACGCCCGCGCCGATATTTACGCCTTCGGGGCCACACTCTATCACCTGCTCACCAATGAGCCACCCGCCGAGGCCAAGCAACGCTTTTTAAATCCGAACGTGCTGAAATTGCCGCGTACCATTAACACAACAGTTTCTGGCCGCGTGGAAAAAGCCATGCTGTGGGCCATGGCCCTCCACCCCAATGAGCGCCCGCCCAGCATTGCCGCTCTGCGGGATGTGTTGAAATCTGATACTGGCTCACTCACCACCATCCGTGATGGGGAAACCATTTTGGTGCAACCCACCATCCGCCTGCCCGCCCTCAGCACCAGCACAGACCGTTATTTGTTTATGGCGGTTGTTGGCTTACTGGTGCTGGCGTTTATTGCCACATTTATTTTGCCCGCTCTATAACATGCAATACGGAATACGCCACGCGTATTGCGTGTTGCGCAGTACGTAAATCTAGCTTCCGGTAAGTTGCAGTAAATCCCACTTATTGCCGTACACATCTTCAAATACCACCACGGTGCCGTAGCTTTCATCCCGTGGCGTTTCTAGAAATTTCACGCCCCGCGCGCGGTAGGCTTCATAATCCCGCCAGAAATTATCCGTGTGGAGGAAGAGAAAGACGCGGCCACCCGTTTGGTTGCCAATGTGCTGGTTCTGCTCTGGCGAGGCGGCTTGAGCGAGGAGCAAACTAGTTTCCGTTGCGCCGGGCGGGGCCACGCGCACCCACCGTTTCCCCTCGCCTCGCGGCGCATCTTCCAGCAATTCAAAGCCCAGCTTTTGGGTGTAATACGCAATCGCTTCATCGTAATCGTTTACTATTAACGCGAGGGCGGAGATTTTTTGGGGCATAATTTTTTCAGATTTAGGGTGTGCGGGCTACAAGACTTTAATTAATCAAAGCTTCTTTTGCCCGCACTTCCGAAGTCTTTTAAGCAGAGCGCCGCGCCCACCACCAGCCGAGGGCGAGGCCGAGGCCAGCGCCCACCAACACGCACAGCGCGGGCGCGAGGCCGCTGAGATATGTAGCCAGCCACATCATGCCGGGAAAATCTAGCGCGAACACGTTGTAACCGATGAGGGCGCCCACTGCGCCGAGCAAGGCCACGCGCACCGCCCGCCGTAATTGCGCCGCGCCGCCACCAATCTGCCAGCCAGCCACTAAGGCCAACATCACGCCCACAATCAAAAACAGAAAATCTCCACCCGTGACGCGCCCGCGGGTAGTGGGTGTGGGCGTGGCAGTGGGCGTGGGCGTTTGCGGCTCTGGCGTGGGCGTGATAGTGGGTGTGGCGGTGGGGGTGTTGGTGGGCGGGATGGGTGTTACGCCAGTATCCACGTCTTGCCGCACGGAAAGTTCTAAACGGAACGGCGAAATCACCGTTCCACTTGCTACGGAAATGCCCAGCACGCCGTTGCGGTCTAGCGGTACGCTGGCGAGGGCCAAACCATCTTTGGTAACCGTCTCAATTGTGCGCGTATCGCGCACCGTATCGGCTTGAAACAGAACGGTAAATTGCACTGGCGTGCCGTCCGGCACGGTGTAGCCGTTCCGGTCCACAATCACGCTGGTGCGCAGGTAAAGCGTATCGCCCAATTTGAAAGACGGTGGTTGAGTGGTGGGTGTGGCCGTGCCGGTGAGGGCGGTGGTGGCAAACGGCACTTCGGCATACTCAATTGAAATTACCTGCCCGAGCTGAGGCGATACCACTTCTGCTATGCGGTAACCGGCGCTTTCTACCGTGATGGGCGAACGGCCTTGCGGCACAACATCGCGCATCAGCAAACGCGCGGCCACTTCCACAAACGGCTCACTTTTGCTGTAAAGCGCGTAGTACGCAGTGAGTTTGCTCAGGCTGGTGGTATCCAAATAATGCGGCGCGTGAAAGGCCAACCCAATCACTTTTTTACTGCGGGCCAAATCGGGCCGCTGACTCAGAAAAGCAGAAACGCCATTCACGCTCCCAGCAGAACTGGTGGTGGCAAACACAATCCAATCCGCTTGCTCTAGGGCGGAGCTGATGGGCAATGGCTCCGGTGTGGGTGTGTTTGGTTCGGGCGTGGGCGGTGGGTTGGCCCGTTGACTCAAGTACGCCACCAACTCCTCCACTGTAAAGCTCTGCAAATTGCGCGGGTTGAGGCGGGCGCTCCCATCTGGCCCATATAAGCGGAGCACCGCATCTTGTACAGCCGTTTGGCCCAGCACCGGAAAAATCACACATGTGGAGCATTGCCGCCCCACTTGAATTTCCGTAATAAAGACGATGCGTTCGGTGCGGCTGGGCGGCTGGGGCGCACGTACATCCAATTCATCGCGGGAGGGCGAGATGAGTGAGGCGGCGCTTTGGGCCACTTCTAACACCCGGGCGCGTTGCTGAGCTAATGCCGTTGCCTCCAGCAGAGGCAACTGGGTGCGTTCCGGTTCAAAAGCACCACCGTACAATTTCAGTTTAAGGGTCAACACCCGCGTCACGGCCGCATCCACCCGTTGGGCAAATTCTGCATCCACGCTGTAGCGTTGCACAAAAGCGTTGAGGGTATCAATCACATTCCGGGTTTGGTCTTGGGGTGGGTTCTGCCCAAACTCAGATAGGAAGAGCACATCACTGCCAGCATTAAACGCGTTTAGGGCCACTTCCCGTGGCAGATAGTCTCGGTCAAAGTAGCGCTTAAGGGCGCGCACACCTAGCGGGCCGCTCACCGTTAGGCCACCGCTCGTGCGCCATGTGGCCAGTTCCGGCAAAGCCATCAACTCATCATTGGTGCGTTTATCAAAGGTGAATGGGTCTGTGGTTTGGCGGATGTTGCCCTGCAAACCCTGAAATTGCAGGTGCGCCGTCATTACTCCATCGGCCATAGCGGCTGGCTCTGGGGCTGAGCCCGTTACCATGAAAAACGGCAGTAAATCAATGCGCGTTAGCTCTTCTACAGATTTGCGCACCGTGGGCACTTCATCGGTCGGGTCACGGTCTATTGCGCCCAAGCCGGGGAAGGATTTCGCAATCACCGCAATTTGATTTTGCGAGCCGAGATGCACCCCGCGAATGTAGCCACGCCCCAGCTTGCCCACCCAGAACGGGTCACCGCCCAACACACGCGTGCCCAAATCGCCACCGCTGGTGCGCGGGTTTTCTAAAACATCTAATGCCGGGCCGAGCAATAAATTCACGCCAATGGCAGAGAGTTCTTGCCCCGCTACTTCGCCCATGGCTTGCGCACGCGCTTCATCCCACGTAGCCCCAAGGGCCATCGCATTGGGCATTTCCGTTAGGCCGGAGCGGATTTCGGAAAATGGGTAACCATCCCCCTCCTGTTGAAGGGCAATAAAAAGTGGAATGTACGGCGGTGCGGCATCCGGCTCAACACTCGTGTTTTGCGTAGGAATGGCGTTGAGGGCTTGCAAACGGTTGGCCAATGTGAGCACTTGTTCCGGCGCGCTCACGGTTTCAGTGATGTTATCGTTGGCGGCCACTATCGCCACGCCGCCGATGCGGTATTGTGCAATCAGCCGTTCAATTTCACTGCCCGGCTCAATGGTGGAGCCGTAAAACGTCACCAAAAGCAACTGTCCTATCTTTTCTTCGGTGGTAAGGCGCGCGAGGAGGCGCGCCGCAGTGCCGGTTTGCGGCATAGGCGCGGCTTGAGCGGGAACCAAAGGCCCCAAGCTCAATTGCAGAATTAAGAGTAAAAGTATCAGCCGCTTCACAGGCGGCGATTGTACAGGCGATTGGGGAATTAGAGAATTAGGTAGTAGAGGATTGTTGATGGAGTGCTTGGGATTTTAGATTGGCTATAAGCGCCAATCCTCCAATTCCCCTGCCCTTCGTGCATCTATCCATTTTATTTCTGGGTCATCCGCCTTAAACCAGTTGGCCTGCCGCCGGACGAAGACACGCGTATCATGTTGGATGCGGCGCACGGCTTCTGCTAAATCGCACTCGCCGCGCAGGTACGCGCCCATTTGTTTGTACCCCAGTGCGCTCATGGCCGGCAATTCCCAACCATAACCTTTGGCCACTAAGGTGCGCACTTCCGCTTCTAAACCGTTGGCCAGCATGGCCTCAATCCGCGCATCAATGCGGGCGTACAACTCTGGGCGCGGCAGGCCGAGGCCAAGGGTGGTGATGGCGTACGGCGGCGGATTTTTCCGGCGTTGGGCAATGAAGGATTCACCCGTAGTGAGCGCCACTTCCAGTGCGCGGATAACGCGGCGTGGATTTCTCAAATCTACTACGGCGGCTGAGGCGGGGTCAACGGCCCGCAAACGTTCCGCCAATGCGGCCACGCCACCGCGTGCCAATTCTGCATCCAGTTCCGCGCGCAATTTGGCGGAGGGCTCGCCGCCCGGCGCTTGCCAGCCTTCCGTAATGGCGCGGATGTATTGCCCTGTGCCGCCCACCAAAATTGGTAGTTTCCCACGCATGTAAACGGCCTCAATGGCGGCGTAGGCGGCGGCCTGCACCTGCGCCAACGTCCACGGCTGGTCGGGCGTGGTCACGTCAATCAGGTGATGGGGCACCCGCGCACGTTCCGCCGGCGTGGGCTTGGCCGTGCCAATATCCATGCCCACGTACAAATAGCGTGAATCCGCCGAGATAATTTCGGCGTTGTGCTTTTCAGCAAGGGCAATGGCCGTGGCCGTTTTGCCAACCGCAGTTGGGCCAACAATGACAAGTAAAGATAATGAAAGGGACAAAATGTTGTGTCGGGTGTCGGGTGTCAAGTGTCCTACCGCATGGACTTAGCGCCGCACGTTGGCGCAGGACACTCGATACATTGACACTGCGACACCCTTAGCCAGTAACAGCATTCTCAATCACATCAATCCGCAAGAGCGTGCCGCTGGCCGATAGCTCAACGGCCACCACATCTATGCGCCAATCTACATCATGTAACTGGTGTTCCGCTAAATAGGCTTGGGCGGCGGCGAGCAGGTGTTGGCGTTTGCGCGGCGTAATGCTTTCTTCCGGCGTGCCAAACTGTGAGCCGCGCCGTGTGCGCACTTCCACAAACACCCACACCGCGCCGAGGCGGGTCACTAAATCCGCTTCACCTTCGCGCGTGCGATAGTTGCGGGCCACAATCGCATACCCCAACGCCGTGAGTTTTTGCGCGGCCAGCGCTTCACCCTTTTGGCCCAACTGCAACCGTGCCCGCGTCATTCGCTGTGTGGCTCAGTTTCCGCGCCCAGCCAGCGCCGCATGTTTTGCGTAAACCGTTGCCAACTTGTTAGCCGGTGTTGGCTATCGGTGGCCAGCCGTGTGTACTCATCCAACATCAACTGCGCGGTGCGGTCAATATCATACAGTTTGGCCGAGACGCGTGCCCCCTCCCCCAGCCGCTTCCGGGTTTCGGGCTCCATCACCAGCCGCATCAATTTGGCGGTGAAGGCCGCAATATCCGGCGTACTGAGGAAGCCATTTTCATTTTCCACAATCGTATCCGCAATACCGGGCGAACTCACACCGAGTGCGGGCAGGCCCGCCGCCAACGCTTCAATCAATGAGAACGGATGGACTTCCGTCATTGACGCTGTAACAAACGCATCCGCCACACGCATGTACGCGGGCACTTGCGTGTATTCCACCTTGCCAAAAAACTTCACCCGCTCTGCCAAGCCAGAGTGTTCGGCTTGGTCATGCAAATTTTCCATCTCCGGCCCGCCACCAATAATAACGAGGAAAGCTTGCGGAAAAGCGGTGGCCACCCCAAAGAACGCGCGCAGGAGAAACGCCAGATTCTTCTCTGGGCTGAGCCGGCCTACATACAGCAAGATCACCGCATCTTCCGGCAAACCAATTTCCGCGCGCGTGAGGGCGGGCGCATTGGCAAAGTGCGCAAAATCAATCCCGTTGGGGATAACGCTGATGGGCGAGTTCACGCCAATATCCCGCATCACCTCCGCCACACCCGCCGAGGGCGCAATCACCAAATCACATTGCGAGCAAAAGTTGGGCAAGTACGCTTTGAGAAAGGTCTCGCCCACCGCATCTGGCACGCCGGGCGGCAGATAATGTTGCGCGTACAAATCATAGCGGGTGTGATTGGTGAACGCGATGGGGATGCCGTGCGGTTTACAGTAACGCAGGGCTAGCGGCCCACTCAAAAAAGCGTGATGCACATGCACCACATCCATGGTTTGCAGTTTTTTCTGCGCCACCTGTGAATAGCGGAAAGATAAGTGGAAGCCGGTGTCATTCATGTTCAGCGGCAAGCCGGGCGAGCGGATGACGTACAGTTCATCATCTTCATAATCTTCGTTACCAAACGTGAATACATACACCTTGTGGCCGCGCGCTTCTAGCCAATGCTTGTTGAGCGCCACATAGTTTGTAATCCCGCTGATATTGGGCTTGTACATATCCATTAGCATTCCAATGCGCATGGCACACCACCAGTTGAGAGAAATTGGCACGCGTTCATTATGCCCGATGTGTCATTGCGAGCGAGCGAAGCAATCTCCAATATTTGGAGACTACTTCGGCGGCGACGGGCCGCCTCGCAGTGACATGAACTTGTGTTTTATCCGCCGGGCGTAGCGCCTATAACATGCACTAAGCCCCAAATTGGCACGCGTTAACAGGTATGTTACACTATTTGGCAGTTCCTTCGGAGTGAGCAATGGCTTACGCAAGCATTCTCAAACAAGCAGATATTTTCTTTGATTTAGCCCCTACTGAACTTGAGCAAGTGGCCGCGCTATGCCAAGAGCGCCACTTTAATTTGGGCGCAGTGATTTTTGAAGAAAACAGCGCCAGTGATGAACTGTACCTAATTGCCCAAGGTGAGGTAGATATTCAAGTGGATCCGGCGCTGGTGGCCGATGCCAACGCCCGCCCGGCCCGGCCCATCACGCTCGTCACGTTGCGGCGCGGCCAGATTTTTGGCGAAATTGCCTTGGTAGACCAAGGCCTGCGCTCCGCCACCGCCCGCAGTGTAGCCAAAGACACCATGGTGCTCGTCATCCCGCGTGATAAGTTGATGGTGCTATGTGAGCGTGACCCACAACTCGGTTTTCGCATCATGCGTAACTTAGCCTCGGATGTGGCGCTGAAACTGCGCACCACCGGCTACCTCATCCGCGAAGAAGTGCTGTACGGCCCAGCCCGCCGCGAACGCAAATAACCCATCTACATGCATGCTGAACTCATCGCCATCGGCAGTGAACTCGTCCTCGGCGAAATTATAGACACCAACTCGGCGCACGTTGCTCAAAAATTACGCACCATTGGCCTAGGCGTAGAACGCTTCTCCGCTATTGGGGATGACGTGAACGCCATTGCGCGTTTGGTGCAAGAAGCCGCCGCTCGCGCTACCGTCATCATCACCACTGGTGGCCTTGGCCCCACCGTGGATGACCCCACCCGCGAAGCCATAGCTCGCGCTTTTGGCAAAACACTGGAATACCGGCCTGAACTGTGGGAACAAATTGCGGAACGCTTCCGCAAGTTTGGCCGCACACCCACCGAGAATAACCGCCAGCAAGCCTACGTTCCCGCCGGCGCCATTCCGCTAGAAAACCCAGTGGGCACCGCGCCATGTTTTATTGTGGAGCATGAAAACGGCGCAGTAATTTGCCTGCCCGGCGTACCGCGTGAAATGGAACACATGCTAGAGACGCGGATTTTGCCCTATCTGCGTGAGCGCTTTAATTTGCGCGGCCTCATCAAGGCCAAACTGCTCCGCACCGTGGGCATTGGCGAGAGCATGTTGGACGCCGAAATTGGCGAGTTAGAAAAACTCACTAATCCCACGGTGGGCCTCAACGCTCACGCGGGCGCGGTGGATGTGCGCATCACGGCCAAAGCTGAAAGTGAAGCGGAAGCCGATGCGCTGATTGCACCGGTGGCCGCAGAAGTACGCGAGAAATTAGGTGAGTACATTTTCGCGGAAGAGAAAATTTCGTTGGAAGAAGTGTTGCTCCAGATGCTGGCCACGCGCGGCCTAACGCTGGCCATTGCCGAAGATGGCACGCGTGGCGCCCTCAACGCTAAGCTGGCCATTCTGCCCCAAGCGGCGCAAACGTACCGTGGTGCGGCGGTTCTCACCTCAGCCCCACTGGCTGAAGAAGCCACACGCCTACGCGCTGAACGCTCCGCCGATTTAGCCTTGGCCCTGCGCGTCACCGCCACACCTGAAGAAAAACGGATTGAAACCGCATTGGCCTCCGCCGCTGGCGTAAAAACGCACACGCAAACCTATGGCGGCGCACTCACCAATCTCAACGCGTGGGCCATCACCGTGGCGCTTAATCAAATTCGTTTGCGGGTGAAAGTTTAGGACAAGATTTATGAAGAAGTGGGTTATTGGGGGCGTAGTGGTAAATTTTATAGCAATCATTTTGATATGTGGCTTCTGTTACGCCTCATACACTCTAATCGCCTTTCTGGGTAGGGATTGCGATCTAACAACGTGGTGGTATGACGCAATTATACGAACAGAGCCACAATTACCTTTGCCAGAAAACACAGAAGTGATTCAAACCGAAACTGATGGTGGAAGTGCTTACACTGGCACATATTTCATTGCAATAACCACCGCCGATTATGATGACGTGGCCAAGTTTTACATGCAACTTGGAGCCAAATGCACCAAAAGGTTACCCGGCGATAACTTCACTAAGTTCGATAGTCACTTACAAGAACCACGTTGGTATTGTTCCGATATACCGGGTAATCCCTATGAATTGGGGAGCGCGATTATTTATTCCAAGAAAGATTACGCCTCCGCCATAGAGAAGATGGAACTAGACGAGCTACAAAGGCTCAAGGATATTTTTATTCAGACTGAAATGGGGCGAGACAGTCTCACTGTTATTGATGGAAACATAGGACATTGCAGGCCTTA
>JAEURM010000289.1 GCA_016789245.1 Anaerolineales bacterium | reverse complement strand
TCCGCCGCTTGCACGCCCGCCCAGCACGCCGCACCGTAGCCGCGCCGCATCTCGCGCACCACGCTCGCGCCCGCCCGCTCCGCCACCCGGCCCGTTTCATCCGTAGAGCCGTTATCTACCACAATGACTCGCTCAACGAGTTTTTGTGACAGCGTTTCACGAACCAGTTCACCGAGGCACTCGGCTTCGTTAAGGGCGGGGATGATAACCGTGGAGAACACAGCGTATAGATTGCGGATAACGGATGCTGACTGACGGAACACGCTCTACGAAATACGCCCCCAGTTTACGTGGCAGAACTTACAAATTACTAACGCCGCACCACCACCTCCGCCGCCAAGGCTTTAGGGTTGTTGGTACGCGTGTTGCGGATGGCGCGGATGAGCGTAGCTTCGCGGAAACCGGCGGCGCGAAACTCAGCGAGGAAGCTCACGGCTTCCTTGGCGCCGGCAATTCATGAAAACCAGTTGGTGAGATTGGCTAGCTCCTCGCTGGTGAGCGGCTCTTTGAGAATGAGTTCGGCGCAAAAGAGCGCCCCGCCCGGCTTTACCACCCGCGCCAGCTCTCGCATGATGTGTTCACGGGCCGGGTTGAGATTAAAAATGCCGTTTACTAGCGCCACATCCACAGAACCTTCGGCCACTGGAAGCCGCTCGGCTTCACCCGGCTCAAAGCGCACGTGGTTCAGTCCGGCTTCCTCCGCCGAGGCGCGCGCGCGGGCCAACATCGGCTCACTAAAATCCACACCCAACACACTGCCAGTTGGGCCAACGCGCAAACCGGCAATGATTGAATCTAGCCCGGCACCGCACCCCACATCCAAAACGTGAGCGCCCAGCGGCAATTCTGCAAATACGCTCACGCAAGAAACGCCGGTGAACGCATCCACTGAAGTAGCAGGCACACGGTTGAGCCACTCCACTGGGTAACCCAACCCCTCCGCAAAGGCGCGGCCCACTTTGAACGGGTGCTCCTCGGTAGGGGCTTCAGCCACTTGAGAGTAGGCGGCTTGAACGCCCGTGCGAAGAATATCAAGGCTCATGATGAACTCCGGCTCTCCCTCACCCCCGGCCCGTCTCCCGCTGGGAGAGGGGAGCGGGCTTGGTCATAAAAAGGTCGTTTCAATACCCCAATCACTGATAGCAATAGAAGCGCATACAACGGCCAAAACTCTGCGGCTTGCGCCCACGGCACCACCCGCCACTGCACAAAAAACACATAAGCGAGCATGACTGTGCCGGTGAAAATGAACCACGCCGTTGTGCTCGCAAGTTTAAAGCCCAAGAACCGGCCCGGCTCCAGCAAAATCACAATCAGTGGCAAGAGCCAGAGCAAATACCACGGGAAAAGATTCTGCGTGGTGAGCGTAAACCAGCCGATGAGCCACAAGCCCCGCACCAGAACATTTTTCCCCGCGTGGCCTTCACTTTCCAGTGGCAACGGCTTCCATACAAAATAGGCGCTGATGATGGCCAGCCCGCCAAACGTTACCACATTGGCTAACCGCGCCCGTTGCCAACTCAACGCATCGGCTAACTCAAAAATCTGGCGGGCTAAACCAAGGTTGAAGTTTTCATTGAAGTACAGCGGCAGAAAGCCTATCACGCCTGCGCCCCAAAATAAATACGGCGCATAAGCCAAGGCCACGGTGAGGGCAAAGGCGGCCAGCATTTTGATGGCCGGTTGCCATGTGCGCCAGCTCCAGCGCGGCGGCCACGGGATGAGGGCCGGGAGCAATAACGCCGGAAAGAATTTAATCAGTGTAGCACCAGCCAATACAACGCCCAGCAGAACGTGGCGCTCCTTCACCCGCGCCCACAATGCGGCAATGAGCAAGGGCAACATCAACGCATCCACATGCCCAGCGTGCGCCACTTCAAAAATCAACAGCGGGCTCCACAGGTAAATGAGCAAACGCTCTGGCGGCTGGCCAAAGTGCCTGAGCAATTGCCACAGCATCGCCGCGCCCAAAAGTTCGGCCAGCACCAACGCCCACTTGAAGCCGGTGACGCTATCGCCCACCACGCGCCAAATACCGGCATAGGCTAACTGTGCGCCGGGCGGGTAAACGGTGATGTATTCTTTGCGGTTGATGAAGCGCCACACGTTCCGGTACATCTCCGTGCCTACTTGGCGCAATTTAACCAGCTCGGGCGCTTTGGGCGGAAATTGGTACGGGCTGTAGCCTTCGGCCTGCACGCGGCCATCCCACACGTAACG
>JAEURM010000288.1 GCA_016789245.1 Anaerolineales bacterium | reverse complement strand
TGGAACTCGATTCTCCGGACTTCAAGAAAGTTTCCGCGCACATGTGGGATATTTGCGAGTTTTTGGCGCACTTGCATGAGCAGGGCGAACTAAAAACTGATTTCAAGCCCATTAAGCAAACGGTTCCGTACCACGCGCCGTGCCAGCAAAAGGCGCACGGTATTGGCAAACCCGCGCTGGATTTGCTGGCGCTGATTCCGGGATTGAACGTGATAGAGATGACGGCCGATTGTTGCGGGATTGCGGGCACGTACGGCCTGAAGAAAGAAAAATATCAGATTGCGATGGATGTGGGCGCGAAGTTATTTGCGGATGTGAAGGCGTGCCAGCCCGATTTAGCCGTGTGTGATTCCGAAACGTGCCGCTGGCAAATTACGCACGGCACGGGCGTTAAGGCGATTCATCCATTGCAATTGATGGCGCAGGCCTATGGTTTTATCTGAAAATAATTTTGGACGCGGATAAACGCGGATACAAAGAAAATCTGCGTTGCTCTGCGTTTATCCGCGTCCAAAAAAAGAATTTGTAATGTGTTCCGTGGCAATAGCTAACTTTCCCAGCATCAGTGAAGATTGGGAGTACCGTTGGGCGCCGTATGATGCGGGCACGTATGCGTTGGCGTTGAACTTTTTGCGGCCCACGGATGTAGTGCTGGATATTGGCGCGGGTGATTTGCGTTTTGCGCGGCTGGCGGCGCGGCACGTACTGCGCGTAATTGCGTTGGAGCGAAATGCGAGCCTTTTGCCCCCCTCTCCCAGCGGGAGAGGGGCGGGGGGTGAGGGCGAACTGGTAGTAGTTTGCGCCGATGCGCTGACGTGGCCGTTTCCGCGCGGCGTAACGGTAGGCGTTCTGCTCATGCGGCACTGCCGCCACTTTCGTGAGTACGCGGCCAAACTGCGGGCCTGCGGGTGCCAGCGCCTCATCACCAATGCGCGCTGGGGCATGAGCGTGGAGGAAGTTGATTTACCTGCGCCGCGCCAGCCGTATGCGCAAATTTACAGCCAGTGGTACGCCTGTGAGTGTGGCGCCGTAGGTTTTGCCCCCGGCCCACTGGAACTGATTGACTCTGATTCTTTGGAACGTGTGATTGAAGTGCGCGATTGCCCGCATTGCGATAACCAATAACTAATAACCATTAATCCCTAATCCCTAACCACTAATTCCTATGTTGCTCCAAAACAAACGTATCGCCATCTTGCTAGAAGAAGGCTTTGAAGATTTAGAGTTCTGGGTCACTGTGATGCGCCTGCAAGAAGAAGGCGCGCAAGTGACGGTGGTGGGCCTGGAAACTAAAAAGACAGTGCGCGGCAAAGTGGGGCTTTCGGCCACCAGTGATGTGGCCGCCTCCGCCGTGCGGCCCGATGATTTTGACGCGTTGGTAGTGCCCGGTGGCTGGGCGCCCGATAAACTGCGGCGCTACGATGCGATTAAGAATTTAGTGCGCGGCGTTTACGCGCAAGGCAAAATTGTGGGCTTAATTTGCCACGCCGGTTTGGTGGCTATTTCCGCCGGCATCATCCCCCAAGGTGGCCGCGCCACTGGCTCACTGGGCATTAAAGATGATTTGGTGAACGCCGGAGCCGTGTGGGCCGATGAAGCCGCCTTCCGTGACGGCCAGCTCGTCTGGGGCCGCGTGGTGGCAGATATTCCAGCGTTTTGCCGAGAATTGGTAAACGCCATTGCAAATCCTTAATTCTCTGAGCCCTAATTCTCTAATTCTCTGAACTTCGAGAATTGGAGAATTAGAGAATTTCTATGGTCGGCCTCGTCATCGTTTCTCACAGTGCTAAGTTAGCTGAAGGTGTAGCCGAGCTGGCGCGCGCTATGGCCGGGGCGGAAGCCCGCATTGCCGCCGCCGGTGGCACCACCGTGCCAGATAATCCGTTGGGCACGGATGTGGGATTAATTACGGCGGCCATTGAAGAAGTTTATTCCTCCGCTGGGGTGCTGGTGCTGATGGATTTGGGCAGTGCCATCCTCAGCGCGGAAACGGCGCTAGAGTTTTTACCGGCGGAACAACGCGCTAACATTTTGCTGTGTGAAGCGCCGCTGGTGGAAGGCGCACTGGCCGCCGCCGTGCAAGCCAAACTCGGCTCGCCGCTGGCGCAAGTAGCCGTTGAAGCGCGCGCCGGCCTCACGCCGAAAATTGCCCAGTTAGCGCCACAGCAGGAAGAAGGAAGTAGGAAGAAGGAAGAAACCCCTTCTTCCTCAGACCTTCTTC
>JAEURM010000287.1 GCA_016789245.1 Anaerolineales bacterium | reverse complement strand
AGACGGATACAGCGCCGCTTCGGTGTGGAAGTTGAGTAACGCATCAAACACATCAGAATCACTGACGATGCCGACCGGCTGGCCGTTTTGTATTACGGGCAAACGACGAATGTGATTTTGCATCATCAGCGCCGCACACCGCCGCGCCGAGCATTCCAAATCCACGCTCACGAGCGGGCTGGTCATCACATCGCCCACGCGCACCTGCACTGGGTCACGGTCAGCCGCCACCACTTTGTTCACAATATCGTGCTTAGTCAAAATGCCGTACTCGGCGCTTTCATCGCGTGGTGGCACAATCAAGCTGGAGATGTTATTCAACTGCATCCGCCGGATAGCCAAGGCGACGCTATCCCGCGCGGAAATTGTATGTAAGGGCTGACGCATGAGGTGACGGGCAGTAAGCATATTACACTGACATTGCCAAACCACTCGGAGCGGTTTCCGCCACTTCGGCGGGCACTTCGGGTGGGTTGGCGCTAAATTCTTCGGAGCCACGGGCCATGGCCACGGTTCCGGTGCGTACCATTTCAATAATGCCAAAGGGCCGTAGTACGCCGAGCAAACCTTCAATCTTGTCTTCCGTGCCCGTTACTTCCAGCATGAGGGATTTTTCTTCAATATCCACCACGCGGGCGCGGAATACATCGGCCAATTGCAGAATCTCGGCGCGCTTGCCATTGGAAACGGCCACCTTCACCAGCGCCAAATCACGCGTCACGGTGCGTTTATCAGTCACATCATCCACGCGCAAAACGTTCACCAGTTTGTACAAATTGGCTTCAATGCGGCGGGCCATCATGTCATCCGCTTCCACCACAATCGTCATGCGGCTCACGCCGGGTTGTTCAGTATGGCCCACCGTGAGGGATTCAATATTGAAATTGCGGCGGCGGAACAGTGAGGCCACGCGGTTGAGCACGCCGGGCAAATCTTCTACGTAAGCAACAAGGATATGTTTAGGCATAACTTATTTCTGATTTACGATTTGTGATTTTTGATTATGCAATCAGCAATCACAAATCATCAATCAAGACGGTGGGCATCTTTGTGAACGAAACCATGGAAACAATTGAACGCATTCTTCAGCAATGCGGTTTAGATTTAGCGCAGTTACACGGCGATGAAACACCGGAGCTGGTGGCCGCATTCAATGGCCGCGCGTTCAAAGCCTTCCGGGGCACCGGAGAACGCCACGCGGAATATGTGAGTGCCCGTAATCCCTCACCCCTAATCCCTAAAGTATACGCACCCGCATTTCTAGTAGACGCCTACTCCTCCACCCACTACGGCGGCACGGGCCACACCGCGGATTGGCGCGCCGCGCAACCGTTAGCCGCGCAATATCCATTGTTTCTCGCCGGTGGCCTCACGCCGGAAAATGTAGCGGACGCCATTCAGCAAGTGCAACCGTGGGGCGTGGATGTGGCCTCCGGCGTAGAAAGCGCGCCCGGCGTGAAAGATCATCTGAAAATTAAGTTGTTTGTAGAAAACGCGAAGCGAGCCGGTGGGCAAGTGGGTGGGTGAGAGTCACCCCTGCTCCCGTGCTAAGAAAGAAGAGACCGAATGACCACCCGCCTCCCTCACAAATTCGGCCCGTACGGTGGCCAGTTTGTGCCCGAAACTTTAATGCCGGCTTTGGATGAATTGGAAGCGGCGTATGTAGAAGCCCGCCAAGACCCAGAGTTTATGGCTGAACTACAACGCTTGCTCAAAGATTTTGTGGGCCGGCCCACCGCACTCACGCATGCCAAGAATCTGAGCCAGCAATTGGGCGGCGCGCAGATTTATCTCAAGCGCGAAGATTTGGCGCACACCGGCGCACACAAAATCAATAACGCTGTGGGCCAAGCTCTGCTGGTGAAGCGCATGGGTAAAAAACGCATTGTGGCCGAAACCGGTGCCGGGCAACATGGCGTAGCTTCTGCCACCGTGGCGGCGTTGCTGGGTTTAGAGTGTGTGGTGTATATGGGCACCATAGATATTGCCCGCCAACAGCCAAATGTGTTCCGGATGAAATTGCTCGGCGCGGAAGTGCGCCCGGTTGCTAGCGGCTCACAAACGTTAAAAGACGCTATCAATGAAGCCATCCGTGATTGGGTGACGAACGTGCGCACCACACACTACCTGCTAGGTTCAGCGCTGGGGCCGCATCCGTACCCCACCATGGTGCGAGATTTTCAAAGTGTGATTGGCCGCGAGGCGCGGGAGCAGATTCTGGCGCAAACCGG
>JAEURM010000286.1 GCA_016789245.1 Anaerolineales bacterium | reverse complement strand
GTATTGATCACAGCGGGCCTCATGGCATGGCGCGCGCGGCATAAGCAAACGCAGGAGCGGCAGAATTTGTTAAACAGCTTGCCCTATCCGGCGATGCTGTTTAGTGGGCCGCGGCTGGCCGCCGGAAACGCCGCCGCTGATGACTGGCGCGAAAACTTGGATGTGCAAACGATTGTGAAAGATTCGCTGGCGGGTGGGCAGAACATTGTGCGCACCATTCCAGCGGTGGAGGGGCAAGCTTTTCAGGTGCGGGCCATTCGGCTGAACAACGCAGAAACGTTGTTGCTGTTGGAGGATTTGGCCGCCGCGCAACGCCAACAAGCCTTCTACCGCAACTTCATTCAAAACGTTAGCCATGAACTGAAAACACCGCTGACGGTGATTCAGGGCCACACGGCCAAATTGGGCGATGCGCCGAATGACCCGGCCAGCTTTCAGGCCTCGCGCCGCATCATTACGGATGAAACCAAGCGGCTGACGCAGTTGGTAGATAACCTGCTGACGTTGGCACGGCTGGAAACACCCTCGTTCACTCTAGAAAAATCGGATGTGAATTTTGCTGGTTTGCTGGAGGATGTGATTCTGCAAGTTTCTGATTTGGCGGAAACGCGTGGGCTGGCCTTGAGCTTGAACTTGGCCCCCGGTTTGCCGCGGCTGAAAGCTGACCGTGCGCGTTTAAAGCAGGCCATTCTCAACCTTGTGGATAACGCTCTGAAATACACGCCTGCGGGTGGCACGGTGACGGTGAGCGCGCGCAGTGAAAACGGCCAAGTGCTGTGCGCGGTGGCGGATAGCGGTGAGGGCATTCCAGTGGAGGATTTACCTTACGTCTTTGAGAAGTTGTACCGCGCGCGGCGGGTGAAGGGCCGCCCCGTGGAAGGCTCTGGCCTGGGGCTGACGATTGTGCAACAAACCATCCGCGCCCACGGTGGCGAAATCACCGTTGAATCTGAGTTGGGCAAGGGCACCACTTTTTCTTTTACATTACCAGTGAGTTAACCGCAAAGGCGCAAAGAACGCAAAGGGTTCGCAAAGATATCTTGGCGTTCTTGGCGGCTTCGCGGTGAAAACTGCTTTGTCTATCAAGCCCCTCTTTCTAGTTTCGCTCGCACTCATTCTTAGCACGCTGGCCTGCACAGTGGGCGTAGCCCCAGCTGAGCGAGTGAACAATAGCCCGGTGCGTGTGGGCGCTCTGCCGCTCTCAGCGCTAACGCCTACTTTGCGGCCAGCCACTCCGCGCCAAAACACAGCCGTTGCTTTTACTCAGCCGCCGCAAACTCCTACGCCCTCTCCCAGTGCAACTACGGTCACCGCCACACCTGCCGCCTCCAGCACGTTGGCTCCCACCCCATTTGCTGGCGCGCGCCAAATCGCCTTTCACTCCGGTGCGGTGGATGGGCCAAAGTTCATCCAAGTGGCCAAGGTGGATGGCTCGCAAGTGATTTCGCTCACGGCGGGCATCAGTCCGGCGTGGTCACCAGATGGTGCGCGTTTGGCCTTTGTTTCAGACCGAGGCGGCAACTTGGATATTTTTGTGATGAACGCCGATGGCTCGGCGTTGACGAACGTGACGCAAACACCCACCAATGATGACTCGCCGGTGTGGACGCCGGATGGGCAGTTCATTGTTTTTTCTACCCTGCGGGATGGCAATGCCGAGTTGTATCAAATGCGCGCCGATGGCACGGATGTGGTGCGGCTGACGCGCACGCCGTTGGTGGCAGAGATACAGCCGGCCGTAGCGGCCACGGGTGAAATTGCCTACGCGGCCCTAAACGCGGGCGTAACGCAATTGTGGATGATGCAGGCGGATGGCAGTGAAGCGCGGTTATTAGAAGCGGGCGAGGGCAATCACAAATTTCCGGCTTGGTCGCCGGATGCCGCGCGTCTGGTTTTTGCCTCAGACCGCGCGGGCACGTTTGAGTTGTACGAACTCACACTAACTACCGGCGCCGTGCGGCAGTTAACGCAAACCGGCGTGCAGAACGGCTCGCCGCAGTATTCGCCGGATGGGCGTTACGTGTTGTTTGATTCCAACCGCGATAACAATTATGAAGTGTACCGGCTAAATTTGGAAACGTTGGGAGTGACGCAGATAACGCGCAGTAGCCGCCCAGTTTTTAACGGTGACCCGAGTTGGCGACCTTAACCACTAAGCACACGAAGGGTCCGAAGCAACTTCGGACTCCTTTGCGTTTTCTTTGCGTGCCTTCGTGGATTAAGTAAACGAGC
>JAEURM010000285.1 GCA_016789245.1 Anaerolineales bacterium | reverse complement strand
TGACCTTGCTGGATATTCCGGCGCAGGAGGGTGACCGCAACGGGATTGTGAAATCTCTTTGGGAGCGGCAATTGAAGGCTAAGCCCGCCGCGCTGTTTACGCCGGAAACCGCCGCGCGCGTAACGCTGGGTAACACCGAAGATAATTTAGACGCGGTGAAAAACGCCGATTGGGTGGTGGAAGTCATCATTGAACAGCTAGCGCCAAAACGTGAGTTAATGGCCAAGCTGGAAGCCCTGCTCAAACCGAGCGCGGTGGTTACTTCCAACACGTCCGGCATTCCCATTCACGCTATTGCGCAAGGCCGCAGTGAAAGCTTCCGCCAGCGCTTCCTGGGCACGCACTTCTTCAACCCGCCGCGCTACCTAAAACTGCTGGAAGTAATCCCCACCGCCGAAACTTCTGCCACCGTGGTGCGGGAGTTTAGCGAATTTGCCGAGAGCAAGCTGGGCAAGACAGTGGTGCTGTGCAAAGATACGCCGAACTTCATCGCCAACCGCATTGGCATTTTTGTGGGCCAGTATCGTTCCATCGCCGCGCTGGATAACGGCTACACGGTGGAAGAAGTGGATGTGCTCACGGGGCCGCTCATCGGCAACCCCAAGACGGGCACGTTCCGCCTTTCTGATTTGGTAGGCTTGGATGTGTGGGCGCATGTGTGCGGCAATTTGTATGAGCTAGCGCCGGATGATGAAAGCCGCGAGTTGTTTAAGTTGCCAGAATTTGCCCAAAAGTTGTTGGCCGATAAACGGCTAGGCAACAAAGCGGGCGCGGGCTTTTATAAGCAAGTGAAGCAGGCTGATGGCACTAAGGCGTTTTACGCGCTGAACCTGCAAACATTGGAGTACGAGCCGCCCACCAAGCCGCGCTTTGATGTGTACGCGGCCACCAAAGAAATGGAACTGCCGGAACGGCTGAAAGAAATTTTCACCAACCCTAAGTGGCAAGAAGACCGGGGCGGCGCGTACATTATTGAAACCACTTTGCCCATTTTGGCGTACGCCGCGCGGCGCTTGCCAGAAATTGCAGATACGCCGTGGGAAGTGGATAAGGCCATGCGCTTTGGCTTTAATACTGAAATGGGGCCGTTTGAGATGTGGGAAGCCATTGGCGTGGCGCACGGCGTAGAATTGATGAAGGCGCGTGAGTTAGTGGTTCCGGCGTGGGTGGAGCAAATGCTGGCGGCTGGCCACAACACGTTTTATCAATCTGAAGCTGGGCGGCTGGTGGGTGTTTACGCCCCAGCCAAGCAAACATACGTGCCGCTGGAGCGCCCCAAGCTGGAAATTCAACTGAAAGAATTTAGCAACACGCCGCGCGAACTAAAGCGCAACGCCTCCGCTAGCTTGCTGGATTTAGGCGATGGCGTGCTGTGCTTGGAGTTCCATTCTAAAGGCAATACGATTGATGCCTTTACGATGGATTTGGGCCGCACGGCGCTGGAAATGTTGAACAAAGATGAGTGGCGGGCGATGGTGGTTGCCAATCAGGGCAAGGATTACTGCCTCGGCGCAAACATTGGCATGTTCATCATGGCGCTGGGTGACCCCGAATCTTTGGAGAAAGTGGCGCGGGACTCACAACAATTTTTCATGAACTTCCGCTTTGCGCCCAAGCCGATTGTGACGGCGCCGCGTCAGCGCGTGTTTGGCGGCGGCGTGGAAACGGTGCTAATTGGCTCACGGATTGTGGCCTCGGCGGAAACGTATATGGGCCTGATTGAGTTTGGCGTGGGCTTAATTCCCGGTTGGGGCGGCTGTAAAGAATTATTGCGCCGCGTAGTTGCCCCGCACTTGGCGGCCGATGAGCGTGTGGATGCCCTGCCCTACTTGCAAAAAGTGTTTGAAACGATTGGCTTTGCCAAAGTGAGTGAGAGCGGCGAGCAAGCGCGTGGCCTCGGCTTTTTGACGGCGCAAGATGTGGTGGTGGCGAACGATGAGCAATTGATTGGCGTGGCCAAGCAAACGGCGCTGGCGATGGCCGACGCCGGTTACACGCCGCCAGACCGGCACGCCCGCTCCATTTACGCCGTTGGGGCACGCGGCAAAGCGGCCATGAAGATGGCGATTAATCAACTGCGCTGGGGCGGCTACATTAGCGAGTATGATGCGTTTATTGCCAACAAATTGGCGCATGTGCTGTGCGGCGGTGATTTGAGCGCACCCACGTGGGTGACGGAAGAGTACATTCTTGACCTTGAACGTGAAGCGGCGCTTTCACTCTTGCGTGAGCCAAAGAC
>JAEURM010000284.1 GCA_016789245.1 Anaerolineales bacterium | reverse complement strand
GCTACGTACACACCGCCGCCACCCCATGCGCTGTTGTTATACACCGTGCTGTTGCGGAGTAAAGCCTGCCCTTCTACATGCAGGCCGCCGCCCGGCTGAAAGCCTAAGCCTAAATCCACATTCGCTTCAATGGTGGTTTGATGGATATTGAGCTTGGAATTGATGGAGCCCACAATGCCCGGGCCAATACTCAGCGAGAAGCCGTTAATGGAATTGCTAACCACCAAACTACCTGTGAGGTTGAGTACATCATTGGCAAAAATAGCCCCTGCGCCGGAGGAAGCCGTATTGCTGATGAACTGTGAGCCGGTGATATTCATTGGCCCAGAACCGCTAATTGCGCCGCCAAAAGACACCGACGTGTTTTGAATGAATTGTGAGTTGCTAATCGTCACTGGGCCAGAGCTTTCAATTGCGCCGCCATCACCGGCTTGGGTTAAGTTGCCTTGGAAAAAGCTATTGGTAATGGTGATTGGCCCAAGAATTGCCAAAATAGCGCCGCCACTGCCTTCTCCGGCCCGGTTGTTGATAAAGCGCGTGTTGTTGGTTTCTAAAGCGCCGAGTTGCCCAACAAAGATCGAACCGCCTGAACCAGCGCCTTCATCGCCGTTACGCAATTCAATGTTGAACAGCCGAAGCCGCCCGCCGTTATCCACGTTGAAGTGGCGGTTGAAATTAGAGCTTAAGTTCACTAAACTGCCGCCATCAATGGTGATCGTGCTGGTGACTGTTTTTTCAGTGATGGTGAGTACCACTGGATTGGGGCCACAGTTGAAGGTGATGAGGCCGCCCGTATCAATAGCGTTTTGCAAGGTGGCATCTAAATTAGTGAGGCAGGAAGTGAAGGAGCCGGTGCCAATGGTGCCGCCAGCTTGGGCCACTGGGGTGGGGCGGGTAAGGGCCAAGACAATGAGCAAGCCCAAACCCAGCAACGTTGCCACGATGGTACGGCGGAAAGAGAACAGCTTCATATCAGTCTCCTTAGCTTAGTTAGCTAGATATTTCATTCAGTTGTGAACGCAAAATCTGGGCGACGAGCAAATCATTCTTCGCTTCTAAACGCGTAAACGTGGTGATGGCGGCATCAAACGCCGCGCGGGCTTCAGTGAGCCGGTTTAACTGAGCCAACGCCCGCCCTAACAAAACTCGGGTGCGGGCCAGTTCGTAATCATCGGCCACTTCAGCCAACAGGCTTTCACTGGTGGTGAGGCTTTCTAGCGCGGAGGTGGCCTCCCTTTGGCTAAGGGCAATTTCACCCTGCACGCGCCACGCCGCCCCTTGCTCATTCTTCATGTTCAACTCTTGCGCCAAACTCAACGCCTGCTGAACTTCCGCTTTGGCTTCATCCGTGCGCAAGCTGAACAACGCCGCGCGGGCCAAGTGCCGGTGCAGTTCGGGCAGAAAATCACGTGATTTGGTTTGCTCAAACAAACGCCGCGCGGCCCCGAGGTGTTGCTCCGCCAGCGGGATGTTGTTCAACTGTAGATGCGTCTCACCGAGATTCATCTCTACCACGCCGCGCACGGCCGGTGAGGCTGAAATTTTTTCAAACGTTTGCCGCGCTTCACTATAGTTTTCCAGCGCTTGTTTCAACTGGCCTTGGTTGCGCTCCACGCCAGCCAAATTGCTCAGGGCCATGGTGGCACGGTACACATCACCTAATTGCCCAAAGCTGGTGCGGGCTTGCCGATATGCTTCTCCAGCGGCCGCCCATTGACCCAAGCCAAAGTAGGCGTTGGCCGTCAGGTTGTTAGCGGTGGCTTGGCCTTGCACATCGCCCACTTGTTGATAGAGTTCTAACGCGCGTGCAAACCATGTTACGGCTTCGCTGGGGTTGTTGCGCAGGCGCGTAATGCCCAGCAAATTGTTGGCCCGCGCCAGCACGCGTTGATCTGAAAGTGCATTACCCATGCGGCGGGCCGCTTCGCCTTCGCGGGCGGCGGTTTCATAATCACCTTGCCGCACGTGAATCAAGGCGCCAATCAGCGTCAGCTCTGCCGCCTCCGCCGTTTCTGCACCGTTTAGCACCGCCAAGCCTTTGCCAATCCACTCAAAGGCGGCGGGGTAGTTGCCACGCAATTCATTGATGCGGGCAAACCAACGGCACACCCGCGCTTGAGCGGACGGCTGGTGTTGCGCGGCGGCCAGCGCGTGCGCGTGCTCTAAGTGTTCCAGTGCTTTCTCATACTTAGCAGTGATGGTGAGCAATTCACCGAGCGCCAAATGAATGGTCAGCCGCGCGTCATCGTTTTCATCGGCGGGCAGGGCTTCGGCGCGC
>JAEURM010000283.1 GCA_016789245.1 Anaerolineales bacterium | reverse complement strand
CCCATTCCGGAGATGGTGCGCGCCGCTTTTACGGAATCTGACCAATACTTTCCTACCCAACTGCAGAAGTTTCAGTTCTACGATAAGTATGCGCGCTTTAACTATGATTTGGGCCGGCGCGAAACGTGGGTAGAAACCGTTGACCGGGCGGTGGATTACATGTACGAGTTGGCCGGTAGCCGCTTACCTAGCGAAACGTACGCGCGTGTTCGGCAATCCATCCTTACCATGCGCTCCATGCCTTCCATGCGTTTGCTGGCCATGGCTGGTGATGCCGCGCGCCGCAATAATATTGCCATTTACAACTGCTCGTATCAACCAGTGGAGAGCCTTGATTCTTTTGTGGAAGCCCTCATCATTTCTATGAGTGGCTGTGGCGTGGGCTTTAGCGTAGAGCGCAAGTATGTGGAAAACTTTCCGCGTATTAAACGCCAAACCGGCAAAGCGCCCATTACGTTTGTGGTGGAAGATTCTGCGGAGGGGTGGGCGGAGGCCTTGCGCTTTGGTTTACAAACGTGGTTTGAGGGTGGGGATGTGAAGTTTGATCTTTCACTTCTGCGCGCGGCGGGCCTGCCGCTGAAAACCAAAGGTGGCCGCGCCTCCGGCCCAGAGCCATTCCGCGTGATGCTGGATTTTGCCCGCTCACGCATTTTGGCGCGGCAAGGTTCCTTCCTGCGCCCGCTGGATGCGCATGACCTCATGTGCTCTGTGGGCAACGCGGCGGTGAGCGGTGGCGTGCGGCGCACGGCCATGATTTCACTGTTTGATGTGGATGACGATGAAATGCGCTTGAGCAAGAACGGCGATTTTGAGCGCGAGAATAGCCAGCGCTGGAATGCCAACAACAGCGCCGTGTGGCTGGATGGCCGCCTGACGCAACAAGAATTTATTCACCACTTCATGGAAATGGCGGACTCTGGCCGGGGTGAGCCGGGCATTTTTAGCCGCGCCGCCGCCAATAGCATGAAGCCCGCCCGCCGCGCTGACGCGGAGTTTGGCACGAACCCGTGTGGCGAAATAAATCTCAGACCATGGGAGTTCTGCAACCTCACCGCCGCCGTGGCCCGCGTGGATGATACGTTTGAGTCTTTGCGGGATAAGGTGGAAGTGGCCACCATTATTGGCACTATTCAATCTCTGGCCACGTACTTCCCCGGCCTGCGCCCGGTATGGAAGCAGAACTGCGAAGACGAGCGCTTGTTGGGCGTGGATATTACGGGCCAGATGGATAGCCCAATTGCGCAATCGGCGCGTGCCAAAGAGCAACTGCGCGAAGTGGCTGTGGAATTGAACCGGAGCCTCGCGGCACAACTGGGCATCAACCCGTCTGCATCTATTACATGCGTGAAGCCAAGCGGCAATTCTAGCCAACTGCTGGATTGTGCCAGCGGCCTGCACGCGCGTTGGGCGCCATACTATGTGCGCAACGTGCGGGTGGCCGCGCACTCCCCGGTGTACAAAGTTCTGCGAGATGCGGGCGTGCCGATGGACCCCGAGAACGGCCAAACGCCGGAGAATGCCAACACATGGGTGGTGCACTTCCCGGTTAAAGCGCCGGAGGGTGCCATCACCCGCAATGCCCGCAGTGCGGTGGAGCAATGCGAGTATTGGCTACAAAATAAACTGCATTGGACGGAGCACAACCCCTCTTGCACCATCACTTACCGGCCGGATGAGGTAATTGATTTGATGAAGTGGGTGTGGGAGCACCGTGAGCAAATTGGCGGCCTGAGCTTTTTGCCGGCCTTTGATGCCAACTATGCGCAAATGCCGTATGTGGAAATCTCTAAAGCCGAGTACGAGCGGCTAGCGCCGGAGTTTCCACAAGTAGATTTTGCCAAGCTGTACTACTACGAAGATGAAGACTTAACCACCGCCGCGCAAGAGTTAGCCTGCGTGGCCGGCATCTGCGAAGTGGATTACAGCCAGCCGCAGTAAGGTTCGGCGTTGGTGCTTCAACGCACACCTAGTTTATCTTTAGCGCCCCGCCCAAAAAACGGCGGGGCGTTTTTGTCTCAACTTCCAACCGAATGCGAACGAAAATCGCAAATACTTCGGGTAAAATGCTCACATGCTGGCTCTGCGCTCTGCTAACGATTTTGTAACTCAGTTAGTCATCGTTGGAAGTCACGCCCTCCAGCCCTGCCAAGAGTAAAATAACCCTACTTCTTTTTTAGAAAACGCAGTGCATGTTAAAGACTAGCGAGTGGATTGGCCGCGAACTCAAAGGCTACACGATTGTAGAACTCATCGGCTCCGGAAGCATGGCCGATGTGTTTTTGGC
>JAEURM010000282.1 GCA_016789245.1 Anaerolineales bacterium | reverse complement strand
CCACCGCTACGATGGCGCGGGCCACGGCTTTTTCTACTATGACCGTGCGGCGTACCGGCAGGCGCAGGCCGTGGATGGTTGGCAAAAAGTGTTTGCGTTCTTGGAAAAGCATCTGACTTGATGAAAATACACAACACGGACGCTTTGCGCACGGAAAAGCACGGATGAACACGGATTCTCCTTTGTTTCCTTAATTTCCGTGTTTATCCTTTAACTCCGCGCGCGAAGCGTCCGTGTTTCAGACTGGAGAGTCTCATGTGCACCATGATTGTGGAACAAGTAAAAATTGAAGGCAGTGGCAAGGGCGCTAACGGCTGGTTCAACCTAGAGCAGGCCAACGTCTCGTTCGATCATCCCTTCAACGCGCCGTTGGAGCATGCGCTGAATATTGATTTTGTGAACGTCTCGCAAGGCCCATCCGCCCGCGTGGCCGTGGAGCTAAGTGAAAGTGCGGCGCGGGAATTAGTAAAAACTATTTTGGCCGTGCTAGAGCAGGCTGAGGCCGAGGGGCATTTGGAAAAGTAGTTTATTAACAAAGCCCCTTATTACAAATGAAGAAATCACTCTTCCAAGCTAGTCAAATAACGCTGGCTAAAAAATGAAATGGTCTAACCTTCTCCCAGCGGGAGAAGGTGGCCGAAGGCCGGATGAGGGCGAGCACGCGGCGTTGAATGAGCAAAAGCCTAGTTTTCGCCCTCATCCCCCGCCTTCTCCCGCTGGGAGAAGGGGCCGCGCCAAGACGGTGCTAAACCCATCCAAAAGATAACGAGAGATTAATTTCAGAATATTTAGAAGACGGCTATTTTCCAAAGACTGACTTTTATTCAACTATCAGCTAAACGCCCATTACTTCCCCACCAACGCTACAAAACGCGGGTCACGTTCCAGCGTTAGGCGCAGGCCATCTTCTAGTTTTACCTGCGGGCGGAAATTGAGTTTAGCGGCGGCCAGCGTTAAATCCGCGCACATGCGCGAGACGCCGCCATCTTCTGATTTAGAGTACAACACTTCTACTTTGCGGCCGGTGGCGGCATTAACGGCGCTGACCAGCGCGCGCCCGCTGGTTTCTGTGCCACTGCCCACATTTATCACCAGCCGGTTCACCGTTTGCGCGGTAGCGGCGGCCACCAAGGCCTCCACCACATCATCAATGTACACGTAATCGCGCGTGTGCGTGCCATCCCCCTGCAAAATAAGTGAGCCGCCGGTGAGCGCCTGCCGCAAAAAACGCGGGATAACGGGCGCGTGTACGGCGGGCGAAGGTTGGCCCGGCCCATAGGCGTTGAACACGCGCAAGGCCACGGTCTCAATTCCCACTAATTCACCAATGGTGCGCACGTAGAATTCAGCCGCCAGTTTGCTCACGGCGTACGGGCTACGCGGGTTGGGCACGGCCTCTTCTCGCAATGGCTGAGCGCCCTGCTCTCCATACACCGCGCCGGATGAAACCAACACCACCCGCTTCACACCGGCATCGCGCATGGCTTCCATCACACTTACGGTGCCGCCCACGTTCACAGCGTTGTACTCACGCGGATACAAAACTGATTCTGACACGGAGACGCGCGCGGCCAAGTGATACACACATTCCACGCCCTGAAGCAGTGACCAAAGTTTTGGCCGGTCATTCACATCGCCGCGCATAAACATCACGGCGGGCATTAAGTGGGAGGGGTCACCGGCCGATAAATCATCTAGCGCGCGCACGGCGTGGCCCAACATGATGAGCCGATTGGAAAGCGCGGAGCCGAGAAAGCCCGCCGCGCCGGTGACGAGGAAGTTCATGGGGAGGAGATTATAGACGGAGTCTTGGGGAGGCCGTTTGGCATTTTGTGGTCCAACTTCTCCCTTGTAGGGAGAAGTCGCCGCGAAGCGGCGGATGAGGGTCAGCGCACGGCTTTGCAAGGGTTTAGGCCGTTTGGAAGCCGCCATTCTCCCCTCACCCGCGCATTCGCGCGGCCTCTCCCCGCTGGGGAGAGGCTTTTGGCCGAGATTGTTTCAAACCCATCCAAAATTTCAGGTAGGGGCGAAGCATTCGGCAGATGAGTTTCCAAATTTTCAAAAGGAAATTGCCGAATGCTTCGCCCCTACGGCCACGGCACTACCAGCGCGCCACCAAACGGCATTACGTTATAATCTACCCACAGTTTCAGGCGGGCCAGCACTTACCCTGCCCACACGTTTACAACTCACCATTCTTGGCTACACCGGCCAGCGCCGAGATACTAGGTTGGGAACCTGATGCTCTACTATACCCGCTTAGACGGCTGGAATTTTGCTGAATCTTGGAGGCACAATAAAATACTACCCCTAAA
>JAEURM010000281.1 GCA_016789245.1 Anaerolineales bacterium | reverse complement strand
ATCTGTGCGGCTTACAAAGCGGCCAATCGGCTCTAAGCCAGCGTTGTTTATCAAAATATCAATCTGGCCTAGCGCGGCTTCGGCTTCGCGCACCAAACGTTCCCGGTCAGCGGCCACAGTTACATCTGCGGGGATGGCCACTGCTTGCACGCCAAAGCGTTTGGCTTCTTCGGCTACCGCTTGCAATTTATCGGCGGAGCGCGCGGTGAGGGCCAAATTCACTCCGGCTTGTGCCAGAGCGCGGGCCGTGAGCGCACCCAACCCTTGTGAGCCGCCCGTGAGCAAAGCATTAGCGCCCCGTAATGGTGTAATCAAAATCGTAACCTTTCCCGTATCGAATTCTACGAATTTATTTTCGTGAAATTCGATGCCAAACGAATCTATTCCAATTCAATATAGCGCCGGTTTTCATCGCCAAAATCAAACCACGGCTCAAACATCAACGTTATGGGCTGATTGGTGCGTGCCCGCACGGCTACCCAACCGGTGCTCTCGCCGCCGGGAAAGAAGCGCGCCTCAAACGGCGGGTTGATGCCAGAAACGTACGGCGTATCCAATTCTTCACCGCCGCTGAGGGTTTTGAACGAGCCGCCATCCATGCGGTTGCTGGGCTCTTGGCCAAGGTAACGCACGCGCACTTTCACTAATACAAATTCAATCTCCGGCTCTGGCGTGGGAGAGTACACTTCGGGCTCACCCAAGCGGGCTTGCACTTCATCGCCGCGCAGAAATTCCACCGCCGTCACTTCCCAATCCTTAGTGATGAGCGTTTGCCCCACGCGCGCCGGTTCGCTTTTCTCTTTCCCTAAATTGTTCGGCGTAATCGCCGTTAGCGCCGCATCCGTTTCCACGCGTGCGCCCTCATCAATTTCAATAAAACGGATGTTGGCCGGGTCACTTTCATCAATATGGCTGAACATCAGCAACAAGTTGCCTTCATCTTGTTTGATGAAGTAACTGGCCCAGCCTTCCACCGTTTCGCCAGAGCGCACCTTGTAATCTAACGCTGGCTCGGGTGGCACTTGCCCTGAGCTGAAGTAAGAAAGCCGCTCATCGCCCGTTACCTGAAAATCCGTGGGGTAAATTTCATGTTCCTCAGCGTCAACATGCGTGCTGGTCACACGCAGTTTCACCAGCAAGTATTCTGCGCCTTCGTACGGCGCATCATTAAACTGGTTGGCTTCTTGCATTAGCGCCCATGCCTCCGCGCCGCGCACCACTTCTAAAATTTCTACGCGCCAGTTGGGCAGGGCATGTTCACCAGAACGGGAAAGTGGGTCAGTGCGCGTTTGGCCGGGGATGAGCACTTCCGGCGGAATGGTGGCTTGCGGCAAGCAACAAGCCGTCGCTTCCTCGGTGGGTGGCGGGCAACACACCGGCTCCAGTGTGGGCGTGCGCAGGTTGGTGATAGATTGGCACGCTAAGCTGGCACAGACTAAAAAGCTGAAAACTAAACGGGGCACATTGCTCATTTGGTGGAAGGATAACTTCTGCATCGAATTTCACGAATTACGCGAAGTTTCTTGTTCGTGAAATTCGATGCAACATTTATTCATCAAACAAAAAGGTGCCTTCGCCGTAGTAGCGAATTTCTCGCTGGCCGAATTTGGATTGCATCCATTCTTGCAGGCGGGCATTTTTTACTTCTAGCGGCTCAGTTGAACGCAGTTCACTGAGCGGGTAATTGGTGCGGAGCACGCGGCCCTGAATGAGATGGCGCGTGAGGCCGGGCGGCATCAACTCTCCATCCCGCGCCAATGCCAGCACTTCGGCCGGGTCATAGTTGGGGAACACCACCAGCGCAATCAGTTCCGGGTGTTGCGTACGGGCCTCGGCCAACGTTTCTGCCGTAACGCGCTGAAGCTTGCCGTTGGTTTTGTAGGTATCCACTAACTGGTTCAACGCGCGGTTTTTATCATGCAAAGAATTGGAGTTAGCACGGATGGCGACCACCGCGCCGTTGCTGAGAATGACGTAAGCCACAAAATCACGCCGCGCCAAACCAGCCCGCGCGTCCAGCAAATCTACGGAGTGTGGTTCAAAGCCCTCGCCCCATTCCAACGCTTTCACAAACTTCTGAATATCCATGCCGGTGATGGCGTGATGCCAGGTGCTCAGCGTAACTTGCGGCGGATAGTACGGCACCACCTGCACCAAAATGTGCTCGAAGTTCAATTCTTCCAGTGCCGTGGAGCGGTTAGCGCCATCTAACACCACGTAACGGGAATCAGTTTCCGCCAGCCGCGCCACAATGGGCGGATTCTTCAAAATACCTTCCGCCCGCAAGCGTTCCACCAGCGGCCCAGTGCGCTGAGCATCGTTGTACTCATGC
>JAEURM010000280.1 GCA_016789245.1 Anaerolineales bacterium | reverse complement strand
GTTGCCGCTTTGAGCCGCGTTGCCACAAACGCATTGAAGTGTGCGCCACCGTTGCGCCCAAGTTAATAGATGTTTCAACAGCAGTTCGTGAACAGTCAGCCGTGAACAGTGAACTGTTGACTGTTCACCGCTCACCGGTCACGGCTCATTCCGTTGCTTGCCACCTCTGCACCGGCCCGGAGGTTACGTTCTAATGCCCACGCCCATGCTAGAAGTGCGCGGCCTGCGTAAACAGTTTCCCGTGCGCCGCACGTTACTGGAGCTGATGCAACAAGCGCCTGCTAAAAGCGTGAAGGCGGTGGATGATGTTTCTTTTACCGTGGGGCGGGGCGAAGTGCTGGCGCTGGCCGCCGCTCAGCTCATGCGGGTAACGCAAAAAATAATCTTCAGCCGGGCGCAGGCCAGCATCTTCCAAAGCTTCCTTAACACGGGCCAGCCGCTCACTGCGCTTGCGGGCCACGCCATGCACTTCCAGCGGCTCGGCCACAATATCAAAAATGGTGGCGCGCGGGTTGAGCGACTCATATGGGTCTTGAAAGACCATCTGCGCGCGCTGGCGAAGCGCCTGCACGGCCAACCGCGCCGGTGTGCTCTTGTGGTCTTCCACGCTGTGGCGATTGGTTTCCAACGTGAGCATGGCCGCGCGCGTGCGCCGCGCCTGAGCGCCGACAATTTGGCCGTTGAACAAAATCTCGCCATCCGTTTGCTCTTCCAGCCCAATGAGTGTTTTAGCGATGGTGGTTTTACCACAGCCGCTCTCCCCTACCAGCGCCAGCACTTCGCCCCGCTCCACAGCAAAGGTTACATCATCCACTGCCTTCACGCTGGGCGCGGGCGTACGTTGAAAAAGTTCCCACAAAGAGCGGCGCACCGGAAACTGTTTACGCAGGCCGCGCACTTCTAGCATGGGGGTGGGCATTAGAAGGTGGCCTCCGGCCCGGTGCAAAGGTGGCAAGCGGCGAGATGCTTAAAGGCAGAAGGCAGAGGACGGAAAACAGTAGGATCATCCTTCATCCTTCCGCCTTCATCCTTCACAGAGGAGACATCTATCAACTTTGGCGCAACGCTAGCGCACACATCAATCCGCTTGTGGCAACGCGGCTCAAAGCGGCAACCGGGCGGTAGGTTGTTTAGGCGCGGCGGGTGGCCGGGGATGGAGGCCAAATTTTCGCCGGGCACGTTTAAATCTGGGAAAGCTTCTAAAAATTTTTGCGTGTACGGATGTTGCGGCGCGTTGTAAACGGCATCCGTGGAGCCGTACTCGGCCACTTTGCCGCCGTACATCACCACCACCGCATCACACGCTTCGGCCACCACGCCTAAATCATGCGTCACCAGCACCAGCGCCAAGCCCAGTTCACGCTGAATTTTTTTGAGCAGTTCCAACACTTGCGCCTGCACCATTACATCTAGCGCCGTGGTTGGCTCATCTGCAAACAGCAGGCGCGGCTGGCAGGCCAAAGCCATGGCAATCATGGCGCGTTGGCGCATGCCGCCAGAGTATTGATGGGGATATTGTTCCTTGCGGCTGGTGGCAATGCCCACTAAATCCAACAAATCATCAGTGCGTTTATCAGCGGCGGCTTTATCCACCGGTTCGTGCAGTAAAATCGCTTCGCGGATTTGGTGGCCCACGGTGTACACCGGGTTGAGGGCGTTCATGGCGCTTTGAAAAACCATGGCCATGTGCTTCCAGCGGTATTCGCGCATTTCGCGCTCGCTGAGGGTGAGTAAATCTATGCCATCAAACAACACTTGCCCGCCCGTAATGCGGCCCGCCGCTGGGAGCAGACGCATCATAGAAAAGAGCGTGGTGCTTTTGCCACAGCCGCTCTCACCCACTAAGCCCAAAGTTTGGCCCGGCCACACATCAAAAGAAACATCTTCCAGCGCGCGGGCCACGGTGCCATCCACGCTGATAAATTGCGTGTGCAAGTGCCGCACACTGAGAAGCGGCGCTGAAGTGCTAGTCACCGTTGGCCGTCACGTTTCCGGCGGCGCGGGCCACCATGTTTTCATCGCCTTCTAAGTGGTGGGAGGTGAGGCGCGGGTTGAGCATTTCTTCTAGAACGTTGCCCAAGAGCACACAGCCCAGAGAAACCCACACAATGGCCAAGCCGGGCGGCAGATAAAACCACCACGCGCCGTTAGAAATGGCACTGCGGCTAAAAGCAAAGTTAATCATTGTGCCCCATGAGGGTTGCGTGGGGTCACCTAAGCCCAGAAACGCCAAGCCCGATTCCACCAAGATGGCGGTGGAAACTATCAGCACGGTGTTGGCCACAATCAGTGGTAGCACTTGCGGGATGATGTGTTTGGTGATGATGTGGGTG
>JAEURM010000027.1 GCA_016789245.1 Anaerolineales bacterium | reverse complement strand
ACGGCCAAGCAAAACAGCACACTCAGGTGGGATGGGCCAAGAAGTACAAAAGCGCCACTCTGATAGTCGGCGCTTATCCATTGCATCCAATCAGACATGGGGCTCTCCAAGGATGAGGTTGTAATACCGCTGTAGGCGGCTTATTACGCTACGAAAGTTAAGAAGGAGGTTGATATTCCCTAGAGTGTAGAACGGAATTCCGCCTTGTCAACCGGTTTCTGAGCGCTAACAGTCAATTCGCCGCCAACCTCTGCCGCACCGAACTAGGCAAAATGCTCACTAGCGTGGCGCGTTCTTCCGCGTTGAAGGCACCGAGCAAAATAATGCCAGCCAAATACGCGCCGCTGGAAGCTAGCAAAGCCAGCAAGCCGTTTACGGGCCAAAGCAAGTACATCACCAGCGCCATTCCACCCGCGCACAGCCATGGCCGCCACAGCATCTTAAGCCACGGCACGCGGCCCACGTGTTTGTGAACGTAGTAGTAAAAGGCCAGCCCTTCAAAAAATTCTGAGGCAATGGTGATGGCGGCGGCGGCCACAAAACCGTACATGGGCAAAAAGATAAGATTGAGCACCACGTTGAACACCACTGAAACTGCAAACGCCCGCGTAAGGCCGCGCTGTTGCCCCACCGCTATCAACACGTAATTCGTCACGCTGTTCAGCCAGCCGAACGGCATTGACCAAGCTAAGATGACGAGGGCGATAGCGCCGTACGGCAGATATTCCGCGCCGCCGAGCAAGCCCACCATTAATTCTGCTAAGAAGGTGGTGGCCACGGCCAGCGGCAAAACTAAAATGGTGAGCAGTTTGATGGCGAAGCCGTAGGTGTAGCGCAGAGTTTCATGTTGCTCTTTTTGCGTGGCTTGGCGGGAGAGCAGGGGGAAGAGCGCAAAGGTGAAGAGCGAGGGCACAATGTTGAAAGCATCCACATATTTGTAGCCCACACTGTACCAACCCACTTCCGTTGCGCCGCGAATGGGCTTGAGCAGAGTTACATCTACTTTAAAGAACAACGTGGCCAACAAGTTATTCAGCATCAGCGGAAATGATTCACGCAGGGCGGATTTTTGTAGCGGCCAATCAATATTGGACGGGGACGAGGCGGCAGACGGGGCCATGCCCACCAACGCCGCGCCGCCCAACACGCGCCATGCTAACAAACCCAACACGGCCAACGTCACCACATTCACCAGAATGCTGGCGCCTGCCAAGCCCACAAAGCCGTAACCCAAAATCAGCGCCACTGTGCCCAAGCCCACTTTTACCAACGTGGTAAGCGTGGCCACCGCCGCTGGATATTCTGCTTTTTCAAACGCGTAAAACAAGGCACTGAGGCCCATAGAAATGGTGGCGGGCGCTTGCGCCAACACGAGCAAGCCGATGGCCCACAGCACATCAGTGGTGAGTGCGTCCACAGCAAAGCCCAACGCGGGCGCAAAGAAGAACAGCCCAAGAATGCCCGCCAACGCTGGGATAAACGCAAAGCCCAGCCACAGCCGCAGAACGGTGGTGTTGATGAGATACCGTCCGGCGTGGGCGCGGTCACGGCTCACTTCACGCGTGAGAAACGTGTTCAGCCCATAGTTGCTAATGATTTCAAACCAGCCAAAGATGACGATGGCGTAGTAATACTTGCCCATATCTTCGGGGCCAAGCACGCGCGCCATGAAGGCGGCAAAAATCATATCAATGGCGCGGTTCATTAGGTTAAGGGCCAGCGGCGCGAGCGCGTTCTTAGCAATGCGGCGGGCGGTGCTGTCTATCTTGCTTTCTTGATAGAAGTAACGCCACAGCCACACACCTAAAAAGAAAACTAACGTGATGCCAGTGAGCAAAGAGATGATGCCGCCCAGCCGCACACTCACCGGCGTGTACCGGAAGCGCACCGTCCATTCACCCGCTTCTAGCCGTACACCGCGAAAGTTGCCGTTTATGCGCACCAGCGGCACTTCCTTTTCGGTGTTATCCGCCGCGCCAATTTCGCGCACGTACGCCTTCCAGCCCGCGTCATACGCATCCAGCAAAATCAGCCAGCTTGGCTCCGCCGGGGCCGCATCCACAAACACGGTGTTGTTTTGATAGGAAGTAACTGTGGCTTCTGCGTAGGCGGCTGGCAGAGCAAATTGCACGCCACCCGCATCTGGCGGCGCTACCATCGCGTACTCGCGCGGGTTGAACTGCTGAACGGCTTGGGCAAAATCATCCACGGCCAAGGTAGCCGTTTGCGGCAGAGTATACGCGCGCGGCATCACAGCTTCGTTGCGGTAAATTTTTACTTCGCCATCAAATACCAGCGTGTATTTGTTATTGGGAATTTCCACCACGCTCACAACATATTTCACATTGAGCAAATCTAGCAATGGAGAGTTGAGCGCGTCCCACTCGCTCAGCGGCGCAATGCGGTTGAAATCCAACTCATACTGCGGATTAATCAACTTCATGTAATCGGCGTATTGGCGCGTAAAGAGTGAGTCATAGCCGCGCACATCTTGGAAGTTGTAATACCAGCCCACATTGGCGTTGTACGGTTTCTGGCCCGTTGGGTCAAAACTGGTGTAGCGCCACAAACTTGCATCTTGCTGTAAAAACTTCGCAGAGGGCGCAACATACTCTAATAGCTTCGGGTCAGAAGCGGGATTGAAGCCCCAGATCGTCATGATTAAATCAACGGCGAGGACACCGATGGCCGCCGCCTTCCACGCGGGCCGGCCTAAAATGGTGAATGAGCTTTGGCTCAGCCGCAGAACCGCGCCGGAAGCCAACAGCGTAGCGGCAAACAGTGCGGCCCACGGCGCGGTGTAAGAGAAGAACATCGCGCCGCTATTAAACGCTTGGCTGGCCAGCGCCAACTCTGGCACCAAACGGTTGAAGAAATTTTCTAGCCGCGCAAACTGCCACCACGCCAAGCTCAAAGCCAACAGCGTTAGCACGCCGCCGCCCATCGCGCCCCACGCCAAAATTTCCACCAATCCCCAACGGCGGGTAGCTCTCTTTCGGCGTTCTGTATTAGATGCCCTGTTTTCTAAATACTCCAGCCCGTAGGCCGCCAACACGGCCACGCTTAGTGCCAGCGGCCACACCCAACGGAACGGTGAGTGCAACTGGCTGATGCCGGGAAGCCAGAAGATGAGGGCGTAGAGTGGGGAGCCGAAAGCAAAAAGCAAAGCAAAAATGGAAAGCAGGGAAAAGAAAAATACAGGTGATTGAGTGATTGAGTGATTGGGTGAACGTGAGCGCCACCAGTTTAGAACGGCGAGCGGGGCGAGTAGGAGCGGTAAAACGCCAAGATAGGTTGCGCCTTCCACGTAGTTTTTGATGCCCCAGAAAATAGTTTGATTGTTGAGGGGCGCGGCCTGCCACTGCCCACTGAACAAATCCAAATAGTTGTGGTGGGCGGGTGAGCCGTAGAAATTAGGGATGAGATAAATCAGCGCGTGCCGGAGCGGAAAGGCCCAACCGCGAATTTCATCAAACGTGGCGCGGCCCGTGCGGAAGCTGTTGCTGGCCAATTCATACAGCGGCACAAATTGCACTGCGCCTAAGGCCACGCCCAATAGCGGTACAGCTAGCATGGCAATGGCCCGGCGAAATATGACGCGTAAGGGCGGACGGCCATTCGCCCTTACAACGGCTAGCCGCCACAGCGCAAACGCGCCGGAAACCATGAGCGTGTAATACGTGATTTCTACGTGGCCGGCCAACAGTTGCATGCCCACGCCAACGGCGCCCAGCGCTACCCACGGCACAGTGGCGGGCCGCCCGCCGAGCGCGGGTTGTTGGCGCGCAATCAGCTCAATGCTGGTGAGCACCAACGGCAACCACGCCGCAGCCGCGATAATCATCTGAAAAACCACGCTAGCCGTCATAAAGCCGCACAACTCATACAGCACCGCCCCAAACACGGCGCTGTAGCGGTGCAGGCCTAGCACGCGCAAGAACACATACATCAGCACGCCCGCCAGCCACAGTTGGGAAACCGTAAACCAGCCGTAAGCCAACGAAAGGGGTAAAACGTAATACAGAATTGAGAACGGATATAGCGCGGAGTGTTGCCCAGCGGCGAGGAAAGGCACGCCCGTGAACAAGTGCGGATTCCACAACGGAATTTCGCCGCCTTGCGCGGACTCAATGGTGAATTTTTTCCACAGATAGTTTTCTAAAACTAAATCAGAAACTAAATCATTGTGGGGCGGGCCACTCACGCCTAACTCAACAGCGGCGCTTTTCCACGGCTCAAACAGCGTTAGGTTATCACCGGGGATGAGGGTGCGCCCACCCACCGTTACTTGCCAGAACAAAATCAGCGGCAGAATGAACAGCAAAGCCGCAAGGGCTAAATCAGCTTGGAAGCGCGTAAATAAGGAACGCATCTTGAGTTGCAGGGTAAGACGAATTAAGTAGCGTTGGCGTGCCGTGGAAGAGTGCACCACACGGGTAATGAAGACGGTCTTGAAATGCTCGTCAGCCCGCGCCCTTCAGTGTTTTCCAAGTTTCGGAAAACTAAGCCCGCCGGTCTCGGTGGGTAAGCAAGTGGTGCCGCCATGCCACCTGCCACACCCGGAAGGCGGCTTCCAGCTTCACCTTCATGCTCATCTTAGAGCGGCCAATGCGCCGGTCTTCAAAATAAATCGGCACTTCTAGTGTGTGGTAGCCCAGCCGTTCGGTGAGGTAAGTTAATTCTACTTGAAAGACATAGCCGTTGGAGACAATCCGATCCAGTCCCAAGCCGCGCAGGGTTTCGCTCCGCCACGCCCGGAAGCCAGCCGTGGCGTCATACGTGCGCAGGCCAAGGATGTTACGGGCGTAAAAATTAGCCCATGAGGAAAGCATTTTGCGGCCTAAGCCCCATTCTTTATCGGTGCCGCCGCCGGGGGTGTAACGTGAACCAACCACCACATCATACTGCGCCAACTGCGTGACCATTTCTGGCAGGTAGCTGGGCGAGTGCGAAAAATCCGCATCCATTTGCACAATCGCTTCTGCGCCGCTGGCTAACGCTTGCTGGAAGCCTGCCACATACGCTGTGCCCAAGCCCATTAGCCCAGGGCGATGAATGATGCTGAAGCGGTTGGGGTTTTGACGGGCAATTTCATCGGCAATTTGGCCGGTGCCATCGGGTGAAGCGTCATCCACCACAATAAGGCTGAGCGGCAAGGGCAACGCCCACAATTGCTCCGCTAGACCGCGTAAATTTTCCGCTTCGTTATAAGTTGGAATAATAACGGTGGTCTTCATCAATAAAAACGGGGCTGACCGATGAACAACGGTCTAGCCCCGGTCACAAACGCAGGGAGTGGTGGGGGTTAGCTCACGGGCTCTTTAGGAATCGCGAGCACACACGCTTCGTCCCCGACTGCAATACATTGCTTCTCATACACCTTGAACTCATGCCCACCCGAAACCCACTTGAGGCCTTCTTGGAGTAAGCCCACCGCCGCAAAGCACATGGGTTTATCGCTGTGTCGCCCGTGGCAGACTGGGCAGGGCCTCATCACATACAGATACTCATCCGGTGTTTCTTCCACCGTGCTCTTTTGGTCACTTAGAGATGAGAACACTTTGGCCATGGCCGGAATGCCCATTTTCAGCTTCATGGGCAGGGGCAGAACTTTGAACGCCAAATCGCCCGCGCCGGCCAACGCCCCGAAGTTGCGTAAGCCTTGCGCAAAAGAAGCGCGCCCGGCCCGTTGCGCCAAGCCGCGGCCACCGCGCGGGCCATACATTTCTTCTAGGGCGCCGTTCACCGCAGAATAATCGGCAAAATCAAATTCACGCTCAAGGTTATCGGGCGGATAGTTATCAATTAAGTTTTTTAGGCTGGCCATGTTGAGAATGGCATTCAGGCCGTTCTTGCCCATCACTTCTTCCATGGCTTGCAAATAAATGCGTGCCACTTTGTTGGGGTAGTAGAGGCCGCTCTTGGGGATAGCGTTCACGCAGGATACTCCCGAAAATTAGACGAGCTTCGCCAAGTCTTCCGCCGCGCGGCGCATATCTAAGAAGACCAAGCCCATTTTGGCGTTTTCACGCGCCAACACTGTCAGCACTGCTTCACTGCCCACAGATTGCAAAAGCACATAGCCTTTTTCGCCTTTGATGTACACCTCGTTCAGCGTACCGCGTCCAAGTTCAGACGCAATCCGTTCGCCGAGGGAGAGCATCGCGGCGGACATCGCCGAAACGCGATCTTCCTCCACCTCGCGAGGCAGGTTGGTGGCAATCGGCAAGCCGTCCACGCTTACCACCGCGGACGCTTCAATATCTGGGCTACTCACCTGCATGTCACGCAGGCGATCGACCATGAGTTCAGTTCGAGACTTGGCCAAGGCAGTATCCTCCGAAGTCAGTGAGAGGGCAATCAATAATGTAAAGCCGCGCGAAAATGTAGCATAGCGGCTGAGGGGTGTCAAGCGAATTTACGTTGAGTAGGTGGGGATAGACCATCCTCCTATCAGTGTTCCCAGCGCTTGCCAGTATAATCGCGCAGTTCATGGCTGGAGTTTTACTCCTATTGCTCATTCGGCGCAACTCACAGGCTAACCGAGATGGGCTGGAAAGGAATTTTCTATGGGTTGGCTTGACCCGCGCTTTTTGATTGAAACCTTTGGGTATGTAGGTTTATTTTTGATTGTGTTTGCTGAATCCGGCTTGTTCTTTGGCTTTTTCCTGCCGGGTGATAGCTTACTGCTCACGGCCGGTTTGTTTGCGTACAAAGGTCTGCTTAGCATTTGGGTGCTGTTGCCGATGCTGTTTGTGGCGGCGGTGTTAGGTGATAACGTGGGCTACTGGTTTGGCCGTAAAGCTGGCCCACCGCTCTTTCAACGGGAAGAGTCCTTGTTCTTTCGGCCCAAGAATTTGCTAGCGGCTAAAAAGTTCTATGACCAACACGGTGGTAAAACCATAGTCTTGGCGCGTTTTATGCCCTTTATCCGCACGTTTGCCCCCATTGTGGCTGGCGCAGTAGAGATGGAATACAAACGCTTTATGTTGTTCAATCTGGTGGGTGGATTAGTCTGGGCCATCGGCGTCACGTTGGCCGGCTACTTTCTCGGTAGCATCTTCCCGCCCGAAGTGTTGGACCGCTACTTTGTAGTGATTGTGTTGGTGGTAATTGTGCTTTCAGTTGCGCCCACGGCCATCCACCTGTGGCAAGAAAATCACGAAGCCATCATGCGTTGGGTGCGCGCGCGTTTAGGGCGGGCGTAATTTGCGGGAACACTGATAACGCAGAAAAGCTCTGACCGTGCTAAATAAAAGAAAACAGGCCGCTCAAAACTGAGCGGCCTGTTCTTTACGGATTACGCAACTCGCACTACGCGCCAGTTACTTCTCTTCAATCGTAATCGTCGTAATCGCATCACCCGCCGGTGCGTTTGGGTCTTGGCTGGGGTCACGCGGCGTTAGGGAGAGCGCCACTTCTAACCCGCTCACTACTTTGCCAAAAATGGTGTGTTTGCCGTCCAGCCACGGAGTGGCGTCATAAGTGATAAAGAACTGGCTTCCGTTAGTGCCCGGCCCAGCGTTCGCCATCGCCAGCAAGCCCGGCTCATTGAACGAAAGGCCGTTTTGGGTTTCATCGCCGAACTGATAGCCCGGCCCGCCCATGCCCGTGCCAGTCGGGTCACCGCCTTGCGCCATAAAACCGGGGAGCACGCGGTGAAATGTCACGCCATTATAGAAGCCCTGTCGCGCCAAAAACACAAAATTGTTTACCGTCAGCGGTGATTCTTTAGCAAACAGCTCAATTACAATTTTGCCTTTTGCAGTGTCTAACGTGGCCGTGTATTGCTTGTTGGAGTCAATCTCCATGGCCGGTGGCTCGGCCCACTCTTTGGGGCTGGCGGCGGCGGGCGCATTTGCTTCCGGCGTGGTGGTGATGGGGGCACACGCAGTGGCAAAGGCAACTACAGTTAGGATTAAGAGTCTAATGAACTTCATGGTGTTTGTTGTGAGCGCGAAACGTAAAACGTGAAACGTGAATGGCAATTACGCTTTACGTTTTACGCATTACGGCTTATTTCTCTTCAATAATCACAGTCAAAATTTTATCGCCTTCTGGCGCGTTAGGGTTAACGGCGGGGTCACGCGGGGTGAGCAGATTCACCACCTCCATGCCCTCCAACACGCGGCCAAACACGGTGTACTTACCATCTAAGCTGGGCGTGGCCGCGTAAGTGATGAAAAACTGACTGCCGTTAGTATCCGGGCCAGAGTTGGCCATGCCCAGCACACCAGCAGAGTCAAACGTGAGTTCGGGCAGAACTTCATTCTTCACGTAGTAGCCCGGCCCACCAAAGCCAGTGCCGGTGGGGTCTCCCGATTGCGCCACAAAGCCCGGTAGAACACGATGAAATTGTACGTTATCAAACCAGCCCTGTTGCGCTAAGAATACAAAACTGTTCACGGTGAGTGGCGTTTGCTCGGCGTACAGTTCAATCACCACATCGCCTTTAGTGGTTTTAAGCGTGGCGGTGTATTGCTTCAGCGGGTCAATCACTTGTTCGGCCCGTGCAAATTGGCGGTCTTTCAACAACTCTAATTGCACAATGGCATCAAACACCCAAAACTCTTGGGGTGTGTTGCCGTCTAAGGGTTGGTCATTAATCAGGATAAAAGGGGTGTACGGCAAGCCTTGACCGCCAATGGTGCTGGCCGATTCTAGCGCCGTGGCTACTTTAGCTTTGAACGTCCCGCCATCCACATCCGCGCCGAACTGCTCCACGTTCAATTCCATTTCCTGCGCATACGCATCTAGCTGTTTACGGAAATCGGCGGGCGAAATTACTGACCATTCCTCCTGCCGCTCAAACAGCAAATCATGAAATTCCCAAAACTTGCCTTGCGCACCGGCGGCCTCAGTAGCTTCGGCGGCCAGTATGGCCTTATCATGAATGGGTAAAGGGAAGTGGCGGAACACTAAACGTACATCATTTGGGTATTTCTCAACGAGTTGCGCCAACACGGGCGCAATTTTTTTGCAGAACGGTCACTGAAAATCGCTATATTCAATCACCGTCACGCGGGCGTTGGCCGGGCCAACTTGCCATTCAGCCTCAGTGATGGGCGGGAAGAGTGAATCTGGGCCGCCGGGGGCGGTGGTGGGTGCAACGGTGGGGGCGGCGGTGGGCGGAATGCGCGTGGCTGTGGGAGGCAACGGCGTTGGCGTAGGTGCGGCCACTGGCGTGAAGGATACACACCCAGTGAGGGCCACCGTGGCCACCGCACCCAGCGCCATTAATTTGAGCAGGGTCTTAAACATCATGAGCCTTTCAAAGCAAGTTAAAAGGCATTATAGGCGATGTTAGCGTGGGGACGCGCCGCGGCGCGTCTCGGTTTAGTGCAAATTGCCCAACAGCCACTGCCGCTTATCTTTTTCAATAAACGTGTCCGCCTCGGCTGGGCCCCACGTGCCGGATTCATAAAAGGCCAACGGCGGCGCATGGGGGCCGGCCCAACCATGCAGAATTGGATCTATGAAGCGCCACGCCGCTTCAATCTCATCGCCGCGCGTAAACAGGCTAGCGTCTCCGTTCAACGCATCCAGCAGAAGCCGCTCATACGCATCTGGCAGGGCACCATCTCCAAAAGAATCTCGGAAGTGGAAATCCATATCCACTGAGCGCGTTTCTTGCGATGAATCGGGCACTTTGGCTTCAAAGCGTAAGTGAATGCCCTCATCTGGCTGAATGCGAATAACAAGCATATTGGAGTTGAGCCGATGCCCCGCCGGAAAATTAAACATCACGTGCGGCGGGCGGCGGAACTGAATCACAATATCCGTCACTCGGTCTTGCAGGGCTTTGCCACAGCGCAGATAGAAGGGCACACCCTGCCAGCGCCAGTTATCAATGTGCACGCGCAGGGCCGCGTACGTGGGCGTTTGAGAATTGGCGGCCACGCCCGGCGCATCGCGGTATTTGCGGTATTGCGCACGCACAGTGTCTTCGGTAATACGCGCACTGTGAATGTTGCGAATGGCCTGTAACACTTTCACTTTTTCATTGCGAATGGCATCCGCGTTCACACTGGCGGGCGGCTCCATCGCCACCAGCGTCAGCAGTTGTAAGATGTGATTCTGAAACATATCCCGCAAAACGCCGGCTTGGTCATAGTATCCAGCGCGGTGGCCCACGTCCACTTTCTCCGCCACCGTGACTTGCACGCTGTAAATGTAGTTGCGGTTCCACACCGGCTCAAAAATAGTGTTGGCAAACCGAAAGAAGAGCAAGTTCTGCGCGGTTTCTTTGCCCAAGTAATGGTCAATGCGGTATACCTGCCGCTCTTTGAAAGCGCCATGCACGGCATGATTAAGCGCCAGCGCCGTTTCTAAATCGGTGCCGAACGGCTTTTCAATGATGATGCGGCGCCAGCCTTCTTCCTCTGCCGTCATGCCGGCCGCGCCCAAGTGCGTGCACACTGGCCCGTAGTATTCCGGCGCAGTGGCCAAATAGTACAGCCGATTAGTTGGGCCGCCTTCCAATTGGCTCAGTTGCTGGCCAAGTTTGATGAAATCTTCCGCCGTATCCAAGTTGCCTTGGCAATAACTAATGCGCGCGGCGAACTTTTCCCACATGGCCGCCTCAAAGCCGGGCGCAAACTGGTTCATGCCCTCATGCAGAGTGTTGCGGAAGTCCGCATCATTCCATGGGCGGCGGGCAAAGCCCACAATGCGGGTGCCATCGGGCAAGCGCCCCTTTTTGAAGTTATAAAACAGTGCCGGAATTAACTTGCGGGCCGTCAAATCGCCGGAAGCCCCAAAAATGACGATGGTTGTAGAAGCAGGCATAGGGAAATAATGACCAGTGTCAGGTGTCAAAGTGTCGAGTGTCAATCTTGGCAGAGGACACTCGACACTTCGGCGCTAGGACACTATTGCACTACTAGACTTTTTTCACCGCATGCCCCCCAAATTTGTTGCGCATGGCGGCGAGTAGTTTGGCGGCATAGCTCTCATCTTGGCGGCTCACAAACCGCATCATTAGGGAGAGCGTGATGATGGGCGCAGGCACATCTAAATCAATAGAGTCAAACACCGTCCAGCGGCCCTCGCCGGAATCCGGCACAAAGCCTTTGATGGCGCTTAAATCTTGGTCTTCGGCCAACGCGTCTGCCGTTAAATCCAACAGCCAAGAGCGCACCACACTGCCATTTTGCCAAATGCGGCTAATTTGGTGCAAATCTAGGCCAAACTCTTTTTTGGCCTTCATAATTTCAAAGCCTTCAGCATACGCTTGCATCATGCCGTACTCAATGCCGTTGTGTACCATCTTCACGTAGTGGCCAGCGCCGTGCGGGCCAACGTGGCCCCAGCCTTTATCCGCCGCCGGGGCCAGCGCTTCAAAAATGGGCCGCAGATGTTCCACAGCTTCCTTCTCACCGCCCACCATCATGCTGTAGCCTTCCGTCAGGCCCCAAATGCCGCCGCTGGTGCCCACATCTACAAAATGGATGTTTTTAGTTTTGAGCAGTTCCGCGTTGCGGGCATCATCTTTGTAGTTGCTGTTGCCGCCGTCAATCACAATATCACCCGGCGTTAACAGTTCCATCAGTTGCTTCACGCCATCTAGCGTGGCTTGCCCGGCGGGGAGCATCAGCCACACGGCACGCGGCGCGCTCAGCTTGCTCACGGCCTCGGCCAGCGTGTACGCCGGTGTCATGCCCGCTTCCGCCGTAATTTGGTCAATCACCTCACGTGAGCGGTTAAAGCCCACCACGCGATGCCCGCCCTTAAGCAATCGGCGGGCCATATTGCCGCCCATCTTGCCTAAACCTACAATTGCAATTTCCATGAGAATGGCCTCCAGAACAATATAGAGACTGACTTGAGTGGAAAACGTTTCACCACAAAGCCACGAAGAATAGAAGTTCACGAAGTTCTTGGTGAACTTTGTGGCTTTGTGGTTAACGAGCCGATTGAATCAATGTCGCCGCGGCTTCGTCTAGCATCCATGTAACCGTGCCAATGGTAGGCCGGATGCGGCTGGCCGGCCACTGAATTGGGTTAGCATAACCTTTGAGCACAGCGCGCACGGCCTCTGCTTTGCCAGCGCCCGCCACCAAAAATAGCACTTGCCGCGCCTCATTAAAAACGCGCGGGGTGAGCGTGATGCGGTTGGCCGGGCGGTTTTGATAATTGGCCGTAACGGCCAGTGTGGGCTGAGTTTTTTCTGCTTCGGTGATGGGGCCGGGGAAAAGTGAAGCGGTGTGCCCATCTTCACCCATGCCCAATAACACTACATCCAAGCGTGGCCACTGTAAGCCGCTGGCGGCGTTATGCGCCAGCACCCGCGCATACTCAGCGGCGGCCTCCGCAGGTGTTAGTTCACCCTGTACGCGGTGGATATTTTCCGGCGGTACGGCCACGCGGCTAAATAACAATTCTTGTGCTTGTTTGAAATTACTGCCCTCCGCATTGGGCGGCACACAGCGCTCATCACCCCAAAAAAAGTGCACGTGCGCCCACGGCATTTGCGCGGCGTACGGCTCGGTTGCTAGCAGTTGGTAGAGGGCGGCGGGCGTGCTTCCGCCGGAGAGCGCGAGGGAGGCCGCGCCGCGCGTTTGCACAGCCTGCGCCAGTTCAGCGCACACCGTTTCCGCCGCCGCGTGGCTGAGCATGTTCAAATCTTGATAGATGCGGAGTTTGAGTTCCATTACGTGTTGGACGGATTATAACCACGAAGCACACGAAGGAACACTAAGGGAATTTGAAACCTCCAAAGTAAACCCAAAGGGCACGAAGTTCACTAAAAACTTCGTGCCCTTTGCGTGCTTCGTGGATAAATTTGTGGCTTATTTGGCAGGCGGTTGAACAATTTTGAAAATTGCGCCAAACGGGTCCATCAGCGCGGCGATGCGGCCGAACGGTGAGTCATCAATGTGGCCCATGATTTTGCCACCGTTGGCAACCACTTTGGCTACAGTTTCATCGGCGTTGGCCACGGCAAAATACGTTACCCATTGGGCGGGCATTTTGCCCCACGCCGGGTCAATCTGCATGATGCCGCAAATATCTTTTTCGCCGTGTTTGAGTGAGTAATATTCCAAGCCGCCGGGCATGGGGGCGGAGGTAGCTTGGAGCAAGGTGGTGTAGAACGCCAGCGCTTGTTTTGCTTCTGGCGCGTACAGTTCATACCAAGTGGCCGCGCCCGGCGCATCCGTTAGTTCTGCGCCTTTATGCACAGCGGCCTCCCACAGGCCAAACACCGCGCCGGCCGGGTCTGCCAGAATGACCATGCTCCCCAGTGGGCCAACTTCCATGGCCGGGGCCAACACTTTTGCGCCCAGCGTTTCCGCGCGGGCTACATCGCCATGAATATCGTTGGTAGCAAAGTACAACCCCCACGCGGCAGGTTGGGGCGGTGAATCGGCGGGCGGGTCACCCACCACGCCAGCTACG
>JAEURM010000279.1 GCA_016789245.1 Anaerolineales bacterium | reverse complement strand
CCATGCCCAACTTTATCCCCTCTCTTGAAGTGAAAGAACTGCTTGACCCGGATGCCATTATGCAACAGGAGTTTGAGTACGCGCGCGAGACGGCCTTGCAAGCCAACAATGACCGTACACTGATTGTGAATTTGTACGTCATCCTCGTGGGCGGCGTTGGCTCGCTGGCGCTGGGTTTGCCCGCCCTCGCGCCGGAGGGCAGTGCGCTCTCTAATTTATTACTGGGCGCAATTTTTCTACTGATGGGCATACTCGGCTTGTTCAACGTACTCAAGCTTATCCGCCTGCGCCAAGCGTGGCATGATAGCGCCAAGGCCATGAACCAAATTAAAGATTTTTACATGGCGCACTACCCGGGCATTGCCCCGGCCTTCCGCTGGCGCACAGAAACTATTCCGCCGCCCGGCAAGATGGGCACGATTACGTTTGATTTGGTGGTGCTGGTGGCCGTGATTGATAGCTTGGCGGTGGGCGGTGGATTGTTTTTCCTCAGCCTGCCGTTGTGGGCCGCCACGCTGGCCGCACTGGTTTTCTTCGGCGTGCAGTGGGCGTTGTATTTTAGATTGTTGAAGTGAAGCGAATGGGAGAATTCTCCAATTCTCTAATCCTCCCCTATAATGCCCCACCGTGCCTGCAACTTCCTCTCCAATTACTGTGCGCGCATTTTACGTGGTGAGCTGGCTTCTCGGCTGGCTAATGACGTTTGACGGCCTGTACCAACGTTTGTGGAATCAATTCTGGCCGGGCTGGGGCGTGGTAAGTTGGGCGCCAGTGGCCGGGGCGCTGGGCCTCGCCCCGGCGGATGCGGGCTGGCCATTATTGGTAGCGGGCTTGTGTTTATTGGGCGCGAGTTTTGGCGTGCAACTCCGCCGCAGTTGGGGTGCGCTCTCCGGCATTTTGGCTTGCGTGGTGGCGCTGGGCTACGTGTGGCTGGGCAGTGCCTTGGCCGTGGCCGGCTTAGTGCTTTTACTTCTGCCCGCCTCCCGTGCTTATTGGCAATCGGCTAACGCCTAACATCGAATTTCATGAATGCCGCGAATGCAACTTTGAGAAATTCGCGTAATTTGGATGCGAAGAAATGCTTGCCCGCGTTTATGAGCAATCAGGTAAAACGTAAAACGTCATTCGTGGCGTAAAGGAATCATCATGCTCAAAAAAGCCCTTATCGGCCTCACCCTTATCATCTTCGTCCTCGGCGCTGGCGGTTATCTGTTCATTGGCAACCAGCTGTACAACACCCTCAGCCAAGTTACGCCGGGTTGCCCCACAGATGCCGAGAACACGCCCGCCAACTTCATTGTGCACAGTAGCCGCTTTGGTGGTTTTGATACCACGCCCTATCGCATGCCCACATTTGAAGAGATACGGTTTCCCAGCCGCCAAGCCGGCATCAATTTAGCGGGCTGGTACGTACCAGCCAACACGGCCAATGCGCCCACCGTCATCATCACGCATGGGCTAGGCTCTTGCAAACACGCGCATTCGGTGCTCATCCCAGCCGGTATGCTTCACCACGCGGGCTTCAATGTGCTGATGTTTGATTTGCGTGACCAAGGTTTTTCAGATGTGGAAGATGGCCGCACCGCCATTGGCAATGAAGAGTATTTAGATTTGCTGGGCGCGTGGGATTGGGTGCTGGAAGTAAAAGGCGCACAACCAGAGCGCACCGGCGTGTTTGGCGTTTCGCTCGGCGCGGCCACCACGCTCGCCGCTTTTTCTCAAGAGCCGCGTGTTGCCGCCGCCTTTGTAGATTCTCCGTTTGCAGATTTACCCGTGGTAATTGCGGAAGAGTTGGCCCGCAACAACTATCCCACTTGGCTCGCGCCGGGTGGCATCATCGCCGCGCGGCTCACCTCCGGTGATGATTTGTTAGCGCACAGCCCCATGGATGCCGTGCGTAACGATGCGGGCCGGCCCATCTTTGTGGTGCATGGCGATGCGGATACGCGTGTTCTGCAACACCACACGTTAGATTTAGCCGCGCTGGCCGGGCAAACCAACGCCAATCTCACCACATGGTTGCCCACCGGCGTTGGCCACGTAGAAGCCATGCTCATGCTCACAGATGAATATGAGCAAAGGCTGGTTCAATTTTTTCAAACTGCGTTGAATGACTGACAAGATGGCCGGGTGACAAGATGCTTTCATCTTGTCACCCGGCCACTGCTTCAATGAACTTACTAAAACGTTGGGGGCCAGCCGCCCTCATCATGGCCCTCATCTTTTGGGCCTCGGCCACGCCCAGTACGGATATTCCGAAGTTTGGCTTGTGGGATACGTTGGTGAAAAAAGGCGGCCACGCGTTGGGATACGGCTTGCTGGCGCTGGCGTATCAGCACGGCTTGGCCAACGGCC
>JAEURM010000278.1 GCA_016789245.1 Anaerolineales bacterium | reverse complement strand
GCAAGAGCGCGCCTTTTACACCAACGCTACAGATGCCGAGGCCCTCGCCGCTTTGCAAATGCTCTGCCGCACGGAGGGCATCATCCCCGCGCTGGAATCAGCGCACGCCGTGGCCGAAGTTATCAAACGCGCGCCCACCCTGAGCCGTGAGCAAGTGATTGTGGTGAACTTGAGTGGGCGAGGGGACAAAGATCTCAATACCATTATCAAAGAATTGGGTGAATGAGACCCATCAATCACCCAATCAGAAAATCATTCAATCACCATATGACTAGACTTGAAACTGCTTTCTCTCGCTCGCCCGCTTTCATGCCGTACTATCCACTTGGCTTCCCAACGCCGGAAGTTTCGGTGGATGTAATTGAAGCGTTGGCCAAGAACGGCGCGGATTTAATTGAAGTGGGCTTGCCGTTTAGTGACCCGCTGGCCGATGGCCCGGTGATTCAACGCGCCACGCAAATTGCGCTGGAACAAGGCATGACGGTGAAGAAGGCTCTGGCCGCAGTGCGGGAATTGCGCGCGCGCGGTGTGACGATTCCATTAATTCTGATGGGCTATTACAACCCTATGCTGGCGTACGGTTTAGAAAAACTGGCGGCGGAGGCCAGCACCAGCGGCGCGGATGGTTTTATTGTGCCGGATTTGCCACCGGAAGAATCAGCGGATTTTGAAACAGCGGTTGCCCCGCTTCCACAAATCCGCATGGTGGCCCCCACCACGCCGGAGGCGCGTTTGGGCACAGTGCTCAGCGGCGCACGGGGTTTTGTGTACATGGTCTCTCTCACCGGCGTTACGGGCACGCGCACCGCTTTGCCGGAAGGTTTGCCGGAGTTTGTAAGCCGCGTGAAAACGCATACTGCTGTGCCGGTGTGTGTGGGCTTTGGCATCAGCACGCCAGAGCAAGCGCGGGCGGTGGGGCAATTAGCAGATGGGGTGATTGTGGGTTCAGCCTGCGTGCGCACCATTGGTGAGAGCGCCACGCCGGTTCAAACTGCGGCTGAGTTTGCGCGAGGGTTTGCTGGGGCGTTACGCGGCGAATAAATTCGCAGCAACAAAAAGCGAAGCCCGCCTGCGCGGGCTATACCAATAGCCGCCGCAGGGCGGCTTCGCTTTGCCTGCGCCAGCCGCTAGGGGCCTTCGGCTCTGTCGCTCGGCGCAGGTGTGTTGGTGCAGTTTTAACTGCCGTTTGTTTTACTCTCAAACTTATAGCCCAACAACCGCAAGCCGTTGAGCGAGACCAGCACCGTGCCGCCTTCATGCCCCACTACGGCGAGTGGCAACGGCAAAGCAACAGTGAAGATGCTCACCAGCATCAGACCAATCATCAACAACGCAAAGCCTAAATTCATAATCAGCGTTTGCCGTGTGGCGCGGCTGAGGGCCATGACGTAGGCGAGGTTGTGCAAGTCATCGGCCATGAGCACAATATCCGCTGTTTCCAGCGCCACATCCGTGCCAGCCGCGCCCATAGCAATGCCAATAGTGGCCGTGGCTAACGCCGGGGCATCATTCACGCCATCGCCCACCATGGCTAATGGTCCCCACAGCTCTTTAATTTCTTTCACCAGCCGCACTTTATCTTCGGGCAGTAAATCGGCGTAAAAATCATCTAGCCCGGCTTGTTGGGCAATGGTGCGTGCGGTGCGGGCGTTATCGCCCGTCAGCATCACCACGCGTTCCACGCCCGCCGCTTTGAGGGCGCGCACAGCCGAAGCCGCCGAGGCCCGCAGAACATCCGCAATGCCAATCACGCCCAGTGCGTACATGGCCCCGTTACTCAAACGCCGCGCCACCACTACGGAAGTTTTGCCCTCATCTTGTTGCCGTTGCACTTCTGTTTGAGCGGCGCCCAAATCGCAATCCGCAAAACTTTCAAAGTAGCGCACACTGCCAATGTGAATTTCTTGCCCAAGCACGGTGGCACGCACACCTTTGCCCGTTTGCGCTTGGAAGGCGCTGGCCTCCGGCAACTCAAGTTGGCGTTCATGCGCCGCTTTGCAGATAGCGCGCGCCAGCGGATGTTCTGATTTCGCTTCCACCGCCGCCGCCAAACTAAGCAATTCATCCGGTGAGCCGTTCCAGCCAAAGGCGGGCGCGGGCAGAACGTGCATATCGGTGACTTGCGGCTTACCTTCGGTGAGCGTGCCGGTTTTGTCGATGACCAGCACCGAGGCCCGCGCCAGAGTTTCTAGCACCGGCCCCCCCTTGACCAGCACGCCGCGCCGCGCGGCCTTGCTGATCCCGGAAATGATGGCAACCGGGACCGCGAGAATGAGCGGGCATGGGGTGGCCGAAACAAGCACCGCGAGCATGCGCAGGTGTTCGCCGGTTATCATCCATGTCCCGCCTGCGAGAAGCA
>JAEURM010000277.1 GCA_016789245.1 Anaerolineales bacterium | reverse complement strand
TATTGGTGAAGGTGGCCGTAGGTGGAACTGGCGTATTGGTGTTTGTAGCGGTGGGCGGGATTGGCGTATTGGTAAATGTAGCCGTGGGCGTCACGGGTGTGTTGGTGGCGGTAGCGGTGGGCGGAACCGGCGTGTTCGTCGGCGTGGCCGTTGGCCCGCCCGCGCCCAAGTTGAAGATGATGGAGTTCAGATACGGCGTTGCGCTTGTATTACTGGTGGCTAAGTTCAGCCGGTATTGCAAGAAGCGATTTTGCGAAGGCAAAATGCCGCCGTTGGCGGTAGCGGCCCAACCACTCCACGTCGTTCCATCAGCGGAGGTGCGCACTTCTACAGTTACACTGGTATTGGCCGGAGTGGTGGCATCCCAACTGCCGGTTTGCCACACATTGCCCGCGCCCGCATCCAACGCACAGCTTTCATAGGTGCCATTGGTGAGGTAAGGCGTAGCCACCAAAACGTTATCCAATACTAAGTTGGCGGCGCCGTTGTTGGAAAGATAGGCGTGCAAGTTGGCCGCGCCAGCGCTAGCCACCGTCATCTGCGCCACTTGCGTGCCATCAATGAAGAAGGTGAGTTGGTCATTGCTCGCGTCTAGCACCGCCCACTCAATGCGGTAGCGGCGGAGGCCAACCGGAATAGCGCCGAGGCTCACCCGTTGCTCTCCGGCCGAGTTATTAACGCGCACATGCAGGTTGCCATCACCGTTGAACGTGCTAAAGATGAAGTAACGGTCACCGGCGAAATCTTGGCTGGCAAAGCCCAAGTGTTCCCACGGGCCGTTGCCAAAGTTGGCGTTGGCTTCAAATACGCCCCGCGTAAAAGTGCTCAACGAGCGCACATAGCCGCCGTTGGGCAGTGTAATTTGGCCACTGGCAAACGTGGGGTTGTACGCCCCGCCCGCCCATAAGCCAGATGCCCACAACGAAGCATTCAAGCTGGGGCCGTTGAAATGATCCGTCACAGCGGAAGCCAAAATCACCGCGCCGCCACCTACGGAACTTACAAACGTGTTGGTGAGCGTGACGCAACTTTGGGCAAAATCCGCCGCTGAGGTGTGCGTGAGCGCGTTCGGCACCGGTGACGGTGTGAGAGACGGCGTGAATGTAGCCGAAGGTGCCGGAGTGTTGGTGAGACTTGGCGTAGGTGATGGGCCAACGGTGGGCGTATGTGTGTTAGTGGGCGTGTTCGTAATTGTGGGCGTTGGCGTTGGGCCACTTACGGCGTACACAGCACTAAAAGTGTGGTTGCCCGCTGTAGTGGAAACAAACGCCATACTGCGGCCCTTAATCGTTTGCGTAGTGAACGAAGCGGCGTTGCCATCTACACTCACGCTTTGGAGCGAGAGATTGTTGAAGCTAGTGGGCAGGAGTGTGGTGAGGTTGACGCCCGCTGTGGCCGTCGCATCTAAATTGAAGGAAAGTATGTTGGTGGCGCTATCCCACTGTAGGTTGCTGTAGTTCGCGCCGTAGCGTGTTTCGGTGAAGTTGAGCCACTGATCCGCATTCCACAGCGGAACGCCAAGGCTATTGGCGTAATCCATAATGCCTTCCGCCCACGTTTGCGGATGGCCAAAGTTGTAATAATCCACATGGAACATCGTCGTCAACGCGGCGTAATCGCCATTCTGGCTCGCATCAATTAGAGCTTGGGAAACGGCAATAGCGGCGCTGGCCCCTAAGTTCTCAAAACCGAATCCCACGCCGGTGAGGATGTGTTCATCCACCAATTGCGTGTTCTGTTGGTAAATGGGCAGGATAGTGCCGTCACTCTTCACAAACCGCATCGGTTGGCCACTGCCTGTAATGTGGCCGTGCGGCCAAGAATTATCCGGCTTTTGCAACCAGCCGCCCCAGTGATAAAAGCTGGTATCCATGGCGATGCCATAATTCAGTGCCACTTCGGCCGCGCCCGTCCAACCTTCCCAAGCTACACGGTGATTGCGTGAGGTGCGTGATTTTGGAAAACTAAAATGAGAACTAAACCAACTATCTTGGCTACTATAGCCTGCGTTTAAGTTCGGATTCTCTGGCGGCCCATAAGGATGCAAACCAACAGAATGCCCTTGCCCACGCCATACACTTGCTTGGGTAGCGCCCGGGCCGGTGGCAATGTAACCGCCTTGCGTCACATATAACGTAATTTTGCCGTTGCGTGAGTTAATGCTATTAAGCTCTAAATCATAGTAACTTTGCGGGTTGGCGTGCGCGTCACCCGTCAAAATCAGCATCGTCTTGGCCGTGCCGGGGAAATACCACAACTGTGGCAGTGGCGCCGCGTTGCTTTGTAATTGCTGAACCAAACGCGCCAACAGCCGTTGTTGCTCATCAGCTTGTGGCACAGGGATTAAATCTTTATCTACCCAACTGCCACTCTGAAAGCCGCTCATAAACAAATCTA
>JAEURM010000276.1 GCA_016789245.1 Anaerolineales bacterium | reverse complement strand
GAAGCTCTTCCAAGTACAGCGGGTTGCCTTCGGTTTGATTGAGGATGAGTTGCTGAAAATCTAACGGCCACTGGAGGCGCGGCGTGAGATGGCCCAGCAGTTGCTGAGTTTGTGCGGCGGGCAGGGGGCTGAGTTCCACTTCCACGTTGTGGGCCGCATACTCGTGCGCGGCTTTCTCTTTAATTTGCCAGCACACTTTGGTACGTTCTGGCCGGTACAGCAATACTAAGCCCACGCGCGCGCCGCTCACCAACGGCATGAGGTATTCCACCAAACCGCGTGAGGCTTGGTCAATCCAGTGAATGTCTTCCAGCACCAACAGAAGCGGTGGGGCGGGTGGGCGGCTAAACGCTTCCACCAGCGCGCTCACGGCAATAAACGTGCGGCGTTGCAAGGCTTCCGCATCCAAATAGCGCACGCGGTTTTGCTGTTCCACATCCAAGTGCAGGTTGAGGAAGTTGGCGAGGTACGGTAAATGGGCGTTGGCTTCCTCTGGCTTAAACACGGCCGTGAGCGCGGCGCGCAGGCGGGGCCAGGTATCGGCTTCGCTCGCTCCGGAGGCCGCTCCAATCAACCGCCGGATAAGTTCTTGCACCGGCGCGTAACTCACCGATTCAGTGTAAGAAAGGCAACGGCCCTCCACCCAACGCACTGGCACGGTGGCTTCATTGGTGAGGTAACGGCGCAGTTCATCCGCCAGCCGCGTTTTGCCTAAGCCCGCTTCCCCAATAATGGAAACAATTTGCCCGCGCCCGGCTTGCAATTGCTTTACCATGCCAATCAGCCGTTGCCATTCACCTTCGCGGCCAATCAGTGGCGCGCGGAGCAGGGCGTGTTCCCGTTCCGCCGAGGCGGCCCGCGCACCATCGACATTGAAAATGGAAACTGGCTCCGCTTTGCCCTTCAGCCGGACTTGGCCCTGCGGCGTAAAGTTAAAGAACGTTTGCACGCGGCGTTGCAAGGCTTGGCTCACAATAATCTGCTCGGCCCGCGCCACGCTCATCAGTCGCGCGGCCAAGTTCACTTCATCCCCAATCACGCTGTACTCACGGCGGGCGCGCGTGCCCACATAACCAGCAAATACGTTGCCAAAATTCACGCCAATGTGCTGGCTTATAGAAGCTGGCAGGAGGTTCAAGGAAGAAGTAGCCCGGCTTTCTTCCTTCAAAGCGCCTAACGCTTCGTGCATCAACAGCGCGGCGCGGATGGCGCGCTCGGCATCATCTTCATGCGCTACTGGTGCGCCAAACAGGGCCACCAATTTATCGCCATGGTCGTACAAATCAATTTTGTTAATCACGCCGCCAAAACTTTGAATGGCATCCGCCATGCGGGTGAAATATTGGTTAAGGGCGGTGGTAATGGTGACTTCATGGCCCGGGCCAAGCCGGTCGGCAAAATCGCCAAGGCCGTGCACGTTGGCAAACAACACGGCCACCAACCGGTGTTCGCCCTCAAAGCCCAAAATTTGCGTGGTGACGATGAGGCGCGAGAGCAGGCCAGCTGGCAAGTAGGGCGTGAGCGCATCTAACACTTGGGTGGCGTGGCGTAAGCCGTCCGGCGTGGCTTCAAATTGCAAGCGCGGGTTAGCGGTTTCAACAGCGGCATCCGGCGCATCCAACTGCTCCACCACAAAGTAGCCGGGGGCTGTGGTGGAGGGTACAGCGCGGCACGGGCGGCCAATGGCTTTGAGCGTGGCTTCATCTAAAGTGACTTCCCCAGCTTGGGCTGCGCTCTCAGCGGCGGCGGTGAGGTTTACATCGCGGCCAAAGAGCGCGTATTCCATGCCCGCCGCGTTGCCCAGTTGCGCGGCAAAAAAACGGCCACGGTGCAGGCCCACTTTCATCCGTAGTGGAAAGGTGCCTTGCGAGGTTTTAGTTTCAGCAAACTCTTGCATGGCGGCCTGCATGGCCAGCGCGGCATCCGTGGCGCGCAGGGCGCTTTCCGGCTCGGGGAACAGGCCTAGCATGGCATCGCCGCCAAACTTCATCACTTGGCCGCGGTTGGCGTGCAAAAGCGCCACCATCACGCTGAGGTAGCGGTTAACTACCGCCGTAATTTCTTCCGCGCCTTCGCGCCCACTGCGGCTGAGTTTTTCAGACATAGCCGTGAAGCCGCTGATATCGGCAAAGAGCAGGGTGCCTTCCACAAATTGCCCGGCGGCTTGGCCGGGGGTGGGGGCTTCCGCCAACCGCGCCACTAAATCGGCGGGGAGGTAGGCGGCAGTGGTTTCGGCCAGCCGATTAAGGCGGCCCACGCACTGTTGAAGTAAGGCGGGGGGCGGCGCTTGCAGGTCAAATTGCAGGGCTTCAGTGAGCGAGGCGGGCAAATAGCGGCGCAGGCTCTGAACGTCAGCCGTGGTTAATAAAGCGTTGTTGGGCATGGTGCATTAAGGATTA
>JAEURM010000275.1 GCA_016789245.1 Anaerolineales bacterium | reverse complement strand
GGACTCTGAAGGGGAAACCACGTACCGTTTAGTGCTGGAGTTGGAACGCGGCCCGTTACCCTTTACTCAGAATTTTACAGGTGACTATCCTGAAAAACAGGCCAACGCAGATTTGGTGCGGCAATTTGTGGCGGACCGCGCGCAAACTTCTCTGCTAGTGAGCGAAGATCACCGGCTGACGAACTATTTGATTGCGGCGGTGATGACGGCGATTTTGATTTTTGTGGCAAAAATATATGTGCGGAGTTGAGACCATTAGGTGAGAGTCATTCTGAGCGCTAACGCCGAACCCTGATAGCTTCAAATCCTGCGCACGAGAAGAATCTACAGTAGCTTTAACAGACCCTTCGCGCGATTGAGTTGCGTGAAAAGCAGACGATCTGCGTTAACGCTCAGGGTGACATCATTCAACCAACCACTCCAGCCATGCGCCGTGTGGGTCACAGTGGGCCAGTAAGGTGGTGTGCTCTTCGCCCGCCGTGAACATGGAGAGCGAGAGCAAGGCGCAATCGGTTCCCCATTCCAACCCAATTTTATAGAGCGGGCGTTGCGCAGCCGCGGCGGCCAGTTGGGCCGTAAACGCGGCACGGGCTTCCGGCGCAAATTGATTGAGCGTGAAAGAGTGCCACACGCACAGCGTGGCCTCGGCGGGCGCTTGCGCGAAAGCTTGGGGAAGTAATGGCACCGCATCCCCACACCACACGGTAGGCCGCGCGGCTTGGGCAACTTGGAGCGCATTTTCTAGCAAACGGGCGCGTTCCACCAACTCCGGCCAAATGAGGGCGCGGAGCCAAGCCACATCTTCAGCGTTGTTGATATCCAACGGGTTTAAATCTAGGCCCAGCCGTGCCGCTACTTGCACCGGTTCCGGTGGCAACGGTGGCCGCACTGGCCCGCGCCACTCACACGTGAGCGTCACGCCAGAATCAGCTTGGCCCCAACTGCGCCCATCACTATATTGATAGCGATACTGATCCCACAACAAATTCAGGCCCGCGCTCGCGCCCACTTCAATGAGTGCCAGCGGCTGAGGCAATTGGGCAAAGGCCGGAAGTAACAGCGCACAGCGGCGCACTTCATTGGTTTGCACCAAGCGCGTTTGAAGCAGAGTTTCAATTTCAGCGCGGTGGCTCAGGCAAAACTCGCGCCACAATGGAAATGGGTCTGCGTGTGTGAGTGAATGTGGATGAGTGGCAATGGTAGGATAAAACTGCGCCAGCGCGGAAGTGGGTTGGCGCAGGAGTAAGAATTGCACTGCGGCAAAAAGCATGTTGGGCGCGGGCTGGCCGCTCTGTGTGTGTGCGGCTAACTCTAGCAGAGCTTCATCTTCGGCCACGCCGCGCGCCAACCGCGCATACAACGGTGAGGCAGGCACGCACTCTTTTTCTGCAAAGTTGTGGAAGCGCTGGTGGAGATTGTTCAACGCAAAACTGTTCCCGGCACGCTTTCGCCCAACAGTGCGCGCTTCACTAATTCTGGCTCTTCACCCGAAAAAATTAGCGCCGTGCAATTGGGTGCGGCCCGCACCATGGCCAGCGTCTCACGGATTTTGGCCGCCATGCCGCCGGTTACATCTGCCGCGTGGGAGCCGGTGGCCGCCGTTGGAATTTCATTGAGTTCCGCGATGATTTCACCATCCGGCCAGTGAGTGAGCACGCCGCGCTCAATGCCAGCCAGTAAGATGCGGGCCGGTTGCAGACGCGGCGCTAAATAGCGGAACACATCTTCCGTGGAGACGATGGTGCCACCGCGCGCTAAATCTACGGCCACATCCCCTTGCACCACGGGCAGGAGGCCGTGCGCCAGCGCGTTTTCTAGCGGCGCCAAAGCCATTTGCTCAATCACCGTATCCCGCGCCACTACGCTGGCCGAGGGCGGAAAATTCACCACCGGCAAACCGGCCTCGCGCGCCGCATCCACCACCAAACGGTTGAGCAGGGCGGCCACGTGTTGCACATCGGCAAAGCCGCGCCATTCCTCGGCGGTGTGTACGCCGTTGCGTGTACCATACTTTTTGCCTTCCACGTGCCCAAAGGAGCCGGAGCCGTGGCCCAACACAATTTGCAAATCAGGCCGCGCCGCGCACGCTGATGCAATTTCCCGCATCAGCCGCGCCAACGTTGCTGGCCGAGGCGTGCGCGGTTGCGTTTTATCGGTGATGAGCGAGCCGCCGAGTTTTAAGAAGAGGAGCATAGCGTAACTAAAAACCAGTAACCCGTTATTGGTTATTGGTGATTGTAGTTGAGAGCACTCTCGCCGCGCCCGCCTGCATGAGGGCGGTTTCTACTTGGGCGGAAGTTTCAGGCGTAACCAGCGCCAGCATGTTGCCGCCGCGCCCGCCGCCGGAAAGTTTTGCGCCGAGCGCGCCAGCATTGATGGCGGCTCCCACTAAAGTGTTGAGTTCAGTTGAG
>JAEURM010000274.1 GCA_016789245.1 Anaerolineales bacterium | reverse complement strand
TCACATCAGATTCTTTCAGGCCTTGTTCAACTTGTCCGTGTTCGGCGTGATTGGTGATGGCGATGTTGTGGGCGGCATCGTGAATCTTTACCGCGTCCGGCTCATCGTGAATAACCACCTCGCCGCGCAAAGCATCCTCCGGCGAAAAAACAGCCGGCAGGATGTCGTATTCCACGTCAATCAGTTTCAGCGCCGCGCGCGCAATTTCGGGCGTTTCGGCCGCCACCACAGCCACTCGGTCTCCCACATGCCGCACTTTTGAATCCAACGAAACTTGATCCCACGGCGGCGGATTGGGCCACGTTTGCCCACCGGAGGCATAAATCACGCGCGGCACTTCCATATAAGTAAGCACAGCATGCACGCCGGGTAGGGCGCGCGCTTGGCTCGCATCAATTTTTAGAATGCGCGCGTGGGCGTGCGGGCTAGTGAGCATGGCGGCGTGGAGCAGGCCGGGCAAGTTCACGTCATCCGTAAACACCGGCTTGCCCTTGGCTAACTTCACCGCATCTACTTTGCGCTCGCTGTGGCCCACCACATCCGTTTGCGGTTGGGGGGAAGTGATGGTGGCCGGAAACGTAATTGTTTTGGTGAGCGTGGAGCCGCCGGTGGGCGCTTCGGGAGTTTCGGGCGGCACATCGCGGCCGTGGCCAAACACCGCTTCAAAGGGAATGCCGCCGCCCGCGCCGGAACCGCCATCTACTGGTGGAACATTCTCGCCGCGCAAAATGGCCGCCGCCCGTAGAACGGCTTCCATTGGTTTTTTGTAGCCTGTGCACCGGCAGAGCGTGGCGCTTAATGCTTCCCGCACTTGCTCTTCTGAAGGATGCTTTTCTTTTTCAAGCAGGGCTTGGGCGGTGAGCACCATGGCGGGCGTGCAGTAACCGCATTGAATGGCGCCGGTATCAATGAAGGCTTGTTGAATGGGATGCACGGCTTGGCCGGTAGTAAGGCCCTCCACCGTTTCTAGCCGTTGGCCGTTAGCTTGTACCGCCAACAAAACGCACGTGGGCGCAATTTTGCCGTTCAACAAAATAGAGCAAGCACCGCACTCGCCGCTTTCACAGCCGTGCTTTACACTCCACACTTGAGAGCGGCGTAGGGCGCTCATCAGTGTTTCACTGGGCGCACACTCTAGTTCAATCTTTTGGCCGTTGAGGGTAAAGGTGATGTGCATAAAACTGATTATTGGTTATTAGTTGTTGAAGCGGCAAACGCTCTTTCTATCGCGCGTTGCGTCAGAATTTTAGTCATTGCATGCCGGTACTCGGCGCTGGCGGCGTAATCAGATTGGGCATGGTCTTTGAAGTGCAGTAGTTCACCCAAGCTGGCGGTGATTTGGTCGGCGCTGGTCACTGGCTCATCACTATGCGTGATATCCACTTGAATGCTGGGATTATGGCCCACCGCTAAACGGATGTTGGGCGTGCGGTTGCCTTTGCGCGTTACGGTAGCGGCCACGGCCACAATGGCCGCATCCCGCGGGGAGCGGGCAATGCGCTCTAGTGCGCCGCCCACGCGCAGATGAGCAGTAGGGAGATGCACCGCAATGGGCACGCGGCCAGCAGGCTTTTCTTGCCAAGTTGCTAGGGTTGTTTCTTCCTGTGCAACATCTAAAAAGCTGACGCGGGCGTTGAGCACATACAACGCCAAACTTACTTCAGGCGGGCCATCGTTGCTATACAACGCGCCGCCAAGTGTGGCAATGTGCCGCAAACCCAAGTGGGCGCTCAATTCTGCCGCTTGGCTTAAAATGCCGTTGGCGCGCGCCTGAACGGTGGCGGAGGCCGCAATCTCTTGCAGGGGCGTGAGCGCGCCAATGTGCAACCCATCTTCTTCTTCGCGGATGTAACTCAGCCCGAGTTGGCTCAAATCCACAACAGATTCAGCTTCAATTTCCAGCGGTGGCCGGGGGCTGAGCATGAGCGGCACAGCACCGGCGTGCACTAGCTCTGCGGCGGCTTGTATTTCAGTGGGGCGGTGGTAATCTTTTACAGCCATAAAGGTTTATCAAGTGAAGCGCAGAGGCCGCTTCACATTTTACGCAATTGCAAACGCATCAATCATCTCGTATGCATCACCCATTGGATACAAAATCGGGCAGGTGCATCCACGGTCAACGTACTGCTGAACTTTGGCACGGGCTTCGTCTGGCGTGCCGGTGGCGCTAATCTTCAGCACAAAGTCATCGGGGATAAATTCCATCGCCTGTGCCACTTGCTCTTTGGTGGCTGGCCAGCCCACAATGCTCTGTACTTTCTTAATCGTCTCGTCATCCACGCCGGAGGCTTGCCCCGACCGGTCCAGGTCTTGCCGGTTTGGGGGTCGCGATATTTGGGCGTGCTGGCCGACTTGGCCTTCGCGGTCTTGCGGACCAACTTGAAGCCCAGGTCTTCGGCCGTTAGGTCGAACTCGGCCAT
>JAEURM010000273.1 GCA_016789245.1 Anaerolineales bacterium | reverse complement strand
TACCTTCGGTGAGCGTGCCGGTTTTATCCAGCGCCACGACTTTGATGGTGGCCGCTTGCTCCAAGTGCACGCCGCCCTTAAACAGCACGCCGCGCCGCGCGCCGTTGCCAATGGCGGAGAGAATGGAAGCGGGTGTGCTAATCACCAGCGCGCATGGTGAGGCGGCCACCATCACCGTCATTGCGCGGTAAAAGGCCGCATCAAAATTCTCTCCCAACACAAACGGCGGAATAACGATGAGCAAGCCGGTGGAAATAATTACCACCCACGCGTAATACTGCTCAAACTTATCAATCCAGCGTTGCGTTTTGGCTTTCTCGCTGTGCGCTTCTTCCACTAACTTAATCATCTTGGCCAGCGTGGAATCTTTGGCGAGTTTGGTCACGCGCACTTCCAAGCCACCGGTGGTATTGATGGTTCCGGCCAAAACTTCATTGCCCACACGTTTGGTGACGGGCATGGATTCACCAGTGATGGAGGCTTGGTCAACGGCGCTTTCACCTTCAATCACCTTGCCGTCCATGGCAATCCGTTCGCCGGGCCGCACCAGCATCACATCGCCCACCACAATCCGTTCAATGGGCAGTACGCCGCGCCGCGTGAGGGCTTCTTTGGGGCGCAATTTCATCAGCGCGCGAATAGCGTTACGCGTGCGATCCATCGCGTACGCTTGGAGTACGTTGGAAAGCGAAAATAGAAACAGCAACATCGCGCCTTCAAACGGCGCGCCCACTAACCACGCGCCCACTGCCGCCAGCACCATCAACAAATCAATATCCATCGCGCCGTGGCGCAAAGATTCCAAACCGCCCTTGAGGCCGTAGAAGCCGCCAAAGGCGTAGGCAAAAGCCTATAGCGCGGTTACCAGCGGCAGGGTGTGTTCATAGCCCAATTGCTCGGCTATAAAACCGCCCGCCATGCCAATAAAGGTGAATAGCGTGAACATGGCTTCTAGCCGCTCATCCGTGAACCACGCGCGGCTAAACGGCTTGGCTTCGGCGGGTGGCGTTTCAGCGGCAGAGGGCGCAACACTTGCGCCGAAGCGTTGAGTGTGCGCGGCAATTTGCACCGGAGAGAGCAGGGCGTTATCGTACGTCACGCTCAGCACGCCGCCCACATAACTGGCGGTAGCGCGGTGCACGCCTTCCATTTGATGCAGGCGCTCTTCTAGTAAAAGTGCGCACGCTTCACACGAGCGGCCACCTTGGGGTTTTAGCCGCAGGGTGCAGGTATCAAACCGTTTCTGGAAAGTGGGCACCACGTCTTGCGCTATCCGCACAATTTCCGAGGCTGGCATTTTCTGCGGGTCATATTCAAATGCCACCGTTTCTTGCAACGGGTTGGGGCTAACTTTCACCAAGCCGGGCTCGGCCTGCATAGTGGCTTCGGCTACATCTACACAATCAAGTTCTGAGGGGTTAGACATTGCTAGTTTGTAAAATGGTTATTGGTTATTGGCCAGTAACCCGTAACTACTTTTGTTGGCGGCACGCCGGGCATTTGCCGTAGTAAAACGTGCACAGGCCGGCTAACGCGTAACCGGTGCGGCGCGAGACACTACGTACATTAGTTTCTAAGTTCGGGTCATCGTAATCTTCAATGCGCCCACAGTGCGTGCACACTAAATGTGCATGCGGGTCTAAGTTGGCATCGTAGTGCATCACGCCTTTACCGGCTTCCACCAGTTGTTGCGCCACGCCCACGCTCACCAGTGCTTCCAGTGTGTTGTAAACGGTAGCGCGGCTGAGGGAGGGGTATTCGGGCGCGAGTTTATCAAACAGAGCTTGCGCGGTAGGATGCCGCTCGGTGCTAGCGAGAATGCGGCACAAGGCCAGCCGTTGTGGCGTCATCCGCAAACCGGCCTCCCGCAAACCGGCCAGCATGTGTTTTACACGCTCGTTAATTTCAGTTTCAGAGAGGGCAGAAGTGGGCATGGCCGTGGGCTTTCTAAATCAGAATTATTCCTTAATTGGTTTAATTCTTTATTTAGAATTAGTATAAATAAGGATGTTGCCTGTGTCAACTAGTTCGTAGGTGGCCAAACGTCATGCAGATGAATTGACATTCATCCTCTTTTGCGTGGCCTTCACAATCAATTCACAAGTGGGCGGCATACTCCAGCTAAATCTAATCACGTTGGAGGTAACGATGAACAGAAAATGGATGATTGGCATCAGCGCTAGTTTATTGGTGTTGGCGTTTGCGGCGTGGGCGGCCGGGGTAGCTTGGGCGCAAACCGGCGGGCCAATGCACGGGCGGGGGAGTGGCCAAATGCTCATGCATGATGAGATGGTGACGGCGTTTGCGGAAGCTTTAGATTTGGATGTGGCCACACTGAATGAGCGGCTGGCGGCTGGCGAAACCATGCGCCAGATTGCACTGGCTGAAGGCCTAACAGCGGATGAATTTTTGGCTGTGATGGTAAC
>JAEURM010000272.1 GCA_016789245.1 Anaerolineales bacterium | reverse complement strand
CAAGGCAAGCCACGCGGCTGTGGCCCACGGCGGGTGGGCCTAAAAGCTGGGCAAAATTTATGGCGGCCATCGGCTCACAGAAAGTGATGGCATGTACGGGCGGTTCAACTTTAGCCCAGCCGCTGGCCGCCGAAGCGGGCAATTGCGTGGTGTACGCGCTCACCGTGCGCACTACCGCGCCGTGCGTGGTCAGCTTTTTTCCCAATTCAATTTCCCACTCAGCGCTTTGCAAAATCAAAATCCATTGCCCGCGCACCACGCCCATTTTGCCCACGGCCTCAGCGCTAGCGTCTGGCTCGGCCACAAACTCCGCCAGTGGGCCGTGCTTAGTGAGCGCGCGCGCCGTGGCCTTGCCCAGCACGCCAAACCGTTGCTCCCGGAAAATGCGCTCATCCAAGCCTAAGGCCGCCAGCCGCGCCCAAAACGCTTCCACGCTGTGCGCGCTATCAAAAATGAGCCAGTGAAATTGCGAGAGGAGGCCAAGGGCGGCCTCCAACGCGGATTCATCGCCCGTAGAAATTTCCACGCACGGAAAATGAACCGGCTGTGCGCCTGCTTCAGTAAGCTTGTGCCGCAGTTCCGCCGCCCGGGCGCCAGAGGATGTAACCAAAATCCGCGCTTGTGATGGCATGAGGGATATTATCCACGAAGCACACGAAGGATTCCACGAAGGCACACGAAGAAAAACTTAGTGTGCCTTCGTGTTTTCTTAGTGTGTCTTCGTGGATTCACGTTACAATCCACCGCTGTGCTTAATCAAATTCCCATCCCAACCCCATTTAGTGTGGGGCCGGTGAATGTTTACGTTTCAACGCAAGCGCCCATCACGCTGGTGGATACTGGCCCCAAGTGGGATGAAAGCCGTGTGGCCTTGCAGGCGGCGCTGGCCGCGTTGGGTCTGCGGCTAGAAGATATTCAGCAACTCATCCTCACCCATCATCATGTAGATCATATAGGCTTGGCGGGCGAGATTGTGGCGCGTTCTGGCTGTGAGGTGCTCACGCACCCATACAATGTGCCGTGGCTGGTGAACTATGAGGCAGAACGCCAGCGGCATTTGCCTTTTTACCGCCGCGTTTGGCAAGAGGGCGGCCTGCCAGAAAACGTGATTGCGGCCATTGAAGACTCTGGCCACAACATGGCCCGCTGGCTGGATGCGGTGACGCCCACGCAACTGATAGAAGAAAGCGCAACGGTGAATTTGGATGGGGACGCGTGGCAGGTGTTTCACACGCCGGGGCATGCGGGTGGTTTGGTTTGCCTGTGGCAAGCGGCGCGGCGAGATTTATTGGCCAATGACCATTTCATCCGTGATATTTCATCCAATGCCATTTTAGAGCCGCCGGATATGATGAACGGCCCGCGCCCCAAGCGGCTGGTGGAGTACACACGCCACATGCAACGCATGGCGGCCTTAGCACCCGCCCGCGCTTTGCCCGGCCACGGTGAGGTGGTGGAAGATGTGCCGGGCTTAGTGCGCCAGCGCCTTGCTTTTCATGAGCGCCGCAAGCAACGGCTGTTGAGTTTGCTGGCCGCTCAGCCGTTTACATTGTGGGAACTTACGCAAACCACTTTCCGAGATCGGCTGACGCGCGGCATGGATTGGTTTCTCGGCTGTTCAGAAATTCTCGGTCACTTGGATTTGCTGGAGGCGGATGGGGCTGTGCAAATTGAGACTGATGGAGCGGTGTTGCGCTATACTCCAGCGCGGAACAATTGAGCCATTGCGCCCGTTATGTGAGCATGACTAATACTACAGATTCTTCACCTGAACCCATTGAGCCGGAGAAAGAAACTCCGCCCACTCAAACTGATAAACCTATGGATGCCGCGCCCGCGCCAGAGCCGCCTCAGCCGCCGGAAGTTTTAAGTGCGCCGCAAACGCCTGCGCCAGCCGCCCAGCCGCTGGCAGAGTCCGCTTCCGTTTCTAGTGGGAGTGCGCCAACGCCAGCCCAACCCACGCCCGAAAGCAAAGCTGAATTTGCCACCCAAACCGCGCCCGCCTTGCGCCGCGATGTGCCCATTGATGCGTATGGCATGCCCAAAATCAAGCGCGTAACCTTGCCGCCCGACCCGAATGTTACGCGCTTGAGTTATCCGGTGAACGAGCCCATAACTACAGTGGCAACACCAATAATAGGCGCAACAAAGAAGGCCAGCCGTAATGCTTCTATCAATTGGCCTAAGTTATTGAGCCGCATTTTCATGTCTGGAGTATTTGGCGCGGTAGCTTTGGTGGTGGTGGGCGTAGTGAGCGCGGCGGGTTTGTACTTTTACCTCGCGCGTGATTTGCCGCCGATTGGCGATTTACGCGCCCGCGCCTCTCAGTTTGAAACGGCGCGGATTTATGATTCCAAAGGTAACGTGCTGTATGAACTGAATGACCCGCAAACGGGCCGCCGCAGTTTTGTGCCGCTGGAAAAAATCTCACCCG
>JAEURM010000271.1 GCA_016789245.1 Anaerolineales bacterium | reverse complement strand
GGGGCTGAGCGGCATTAGTGAAGAAGGCACCATTGAAACCTTCCGCTTCTTCTGCGGCACCCGCGTGGTGGGCGTGGAAGGGCCGTTGAATTTTGGGTAAATCACGTAATGCGTATTTCGTGTTCCGTTCACACAATGCGAAATACGCAATACGCAATACGGAGTTACAACCATGACTGATGCTCTCGGTTGGCGCAAAAAATTCGGGGTGATCGCGCCAAGCACCAATACGATTGTGGAGCCGGAATTCTATGATATGCGTGTACCTGGCGTTACGGCGCACTTTTCGCGCATCCACATCCGCAACCAAAACTTGGATAGTGATGCCGCCTTTGAGCGTTTGCTAGACCAAATCCGTGAAGAGATTGGCTACGCCATTGACCGGGTAATGACGTGCGAGCCAGATTACATGGTGATGGGCATGAGCGCCGAGACGTTTTGGGACGGCATGGAAGGCAACCGCGCCTTTGTGCAACGCGTGAGTGAGCGCACCGGCAAAAACCTAAAAGTAGCCACCGGTGCGGAAGCCTGCGAGCGAGCGCTCAATCTCTTCGGCGTAAAAAAAATTGGCGTGGTTACCCCCTATCAACCCATCGGTGATAAAAACGTCATCCGCTTCTTCAATGATATTGGCTTTGAAGTGACGGCGCTGAAAGGCCTAAAGTGCCCCACCGCTGTGGCCATTGCCCATGTAACGCAAGATGAACTGCGGGACGCACTAATGGAAGTGAACGTGCCCGGCACTGAAGCACTGGTGCAAGTGGGCACCAATCTCAGCCTAGTCTCGCTGGCAGAAGAAGCCGAGCGTTGGCTCAAAAAGCCCGTCATCGCCATCAATGCCGCCACGTGGTGGATGGCCCTGCGCGATAACGGCATTCAAGATAAAGTGTACGGCGCGGGCCGTCTGCTCCGGGAATTCTAAAAGGAAAAGTATCGAAGTGTCGGGTGTCGAGTGTCCTCCGCATGGTCTAAGACCTTGAAATGGGCGGAGGCCACGCGACACTTTGACACCCGACACTCTCACCACAATGCTTGTTGCCGCCGTTCAATTTGCCGTTACTTCAGACGTAAACGCCAACTTAGCCACCTGCTTGCGGATGATTGACCAAGCCGCCGAGCACAAACCACACTTAATGGTTCTGCCGGAATTCATCAACCACTTGGCTTGGTATGATGATACGGCTCACTCCTATCGCGTGGCGGTGGATTTAGATGACGCCTTTATGCAAGCCATTGCCGCCAAAGCCGCGCAATATCAGTGTTACATCAAAATCAACGTGACGTTGAAACGGGCAGATGGCAAAGTAACCGGCACCAACGTGCTCTTTGGGCCGGACGGCACGCGCTTAGCCGTGAACGATAAGCAAATTCTGATGGGCAACGAGAACAACTTTCTGGAGCGCGCCACCGAGAACGGCCCCATCACTACCACCCACTTTGGCCCGGTGGGCATGTACGCCTGCATGGATGGCGTGATTAACGAAATTACGCGCGGCCTGGCCGTGCGCGGCGCGCATGTTCTGCTCAACAGCCTTAACTCCTTCGCGCATGATGAAGCTTCACTCCACATCCCCGTGCGCGCCGCCGAGAACAAAGTGTTTGTGATAGCGGCCAACAAAGTGGGCGCGCTCGTTCCCCCGCCTATGCTGGAAGTGGCCGCCGCCCGCCTGAAAATTGCCCCGCACTTTTTGCACGGTGCGGGTGAAAGCCAAATTGTTGCGCCTGATGGCACGGTTTTGGCCAAAGCGCCGCGCACCGGCGAAGCGGTGATTGTGGCCGAGATTGACCCGCACCAAGCCGAAAATAAATTACGCCCCGATGGAACCGATGTGATGGCCACGCGCCGCCCGGAATTGTACGGCCTGCTTGGTGAACGGCCGCGTGAACACTCACGGCCACTCGGCGCGGCCAACGCCCAAGCCGCTGTGCTTCAACTGGCGGGCAATGGGCCAGAAGCGGTTGAAGAAGCCGCGGAAGCCATCACTGAAGCGGCACGCGCTGGTGTGCAATTTCTAGTTTTGCCGGAGTTGTTTCATCTAAAAGATGGGCGTGTGCAGGCCATTGAAAACGCGCTGGTTGAAAGTGAAAAAATGCTGGCCGGGCTGAGTGAAGCGGTGCGCGCCGCCGGAAGCATTTACGTGGCCGTTACCGCAGTGGAGCGCACCAGCAACGGCTTGCAACATGTGGGCGTGCTGTTGGGGCCAAGCGGTGTAGTTCTGCGCCAGCCGCAATTGCACGCCTGTGGCCGCCACCCGTGGATTGAATCATTGGGCAATAGTTTGCTGTTTGCAGATTTGCCGTTTGGCCGCGCCGCGCTGGTGGTGGGCAATGATTCCATTTACCCAGAAACGTTCCGGCTGGCAACTTTGCAAGATGTGGAAATTGTGGCCGTGCCCACCACCGTGCTGGAAAAGTGGGAGATGGAAACCGGCCTGCTAGA
>JAEURM010000270.1 GCA_016789245.1 Anaerolineales bacterium | reverse complement strand
CGCGGCCAGTAAATCGGCGCGCACTTGCGCCAATGCCGCTTCGGTTTGGTTGCGTGCATTCAGGCTTTCGGCTAACTGCGCGCGCACGTTCACCAGTTCTGCTTCGGAGCCTTCAGCCTTGAGTTTGAGTTCGCCAAAATCGGCGTCAAAGCGTGAGGCGCGGCTAGATACATCGGCGCGCAGGGAAACTAATTCTGTCTCGGCGGCCTCGGCTCGTTGGCGGTGGCCGTCCAAATCACCGCGTAGGGTAGCGGCCAGCGCTTCCGCGCCCGCCAGCAAACCCAGCTTCGCCATCAAATCAGATTTCACGCCGCCGAGTTCACCTTCTAGTTGCACGGCGCGATTCTTGTTCAAATCCAAGTCAACACGTAAGCCATCCAATTCGGATTTAAGTTGGCCATTCAAATCATGCACGGCTTTCCAATCCGCCTCAGCTTTGAGTTGTGCCTCGGTAGCGGCCTTCAAGTCCGCTTCCAATTTGGCGCGTGCCGCTAGGCTAGCCTGCAAATCCGCCTCCGTTTCAGCGTGGGCAGAGTTAGCCGCCACAAGCGCCGCTTCCAGGCCGCTAACTTTGGCCTGCCAATTACCCACTTCGGCTTTGGCTTCGCCTAATTGACCTTCTAGCTGGGTGCGCGCCGTGCCACACTCCGTCAGTTGGGTGCGCAGGCCACTACACTCTTCCATAAAACGGCGGCGGTCTAGCCACCAACCCGCTAGCCAGGCTAAAAGCGCGCCAATCAACAACCCGATCATTAGCCATAACCATTCAGGCGTTAAGAAGAACATATAATTTTGCTCCTTGTGCAGTTAATCAATTGAAAGCAAACAATGACTCTGGCGCAAGCCAGCCTTACTAAGCTATAAAAACGGTATGAAGATTTGATAAAGTCCGATTCAAAACCCGATACCCCCGCCCCTCTTTTGCTGACGTCTTACCCGGTAACAATATCAATCACCAACCGCCGCCGCCTGAAACTGTAAATCGTGATACACAATTTGGTTATGGCGGTTCAAGTGAAAAGAATCTTGGCCATTCAATCGTTCGCCGTTCGGCGCTTGCAGGGTCCAACTCACGGCTACCAGCCGCGCTGAACCTTGCATGTGGCTAACAGCTAGCGTGCCAGCGGTGTAACGCGTGAATAGTTGTGAATAAAACTGCTCTACATCTTCCGGGTTACGGGTAACGTGTTGGGGGTTGAGGTGCGTGAACTCCGGCGCGTAACAAGCGGTGGCTTCTGCCAACCGGCCTGTGCGCAAAGCTTTGAAGAAGTGTGTAATTACAGGCTGGGTGGTGAGTTCACCCTGACTCTCGGAAAAGAACACCGCGCCAGTTTCACTATCCTGTGCCAGCCAGCGGGCCGTTTTCGCTTCTGGCCGCTCTTGCAAATGCTCTGGCAATTCTTCGTCCTCGTCAGCCAAGGGCACTTGCAATTCAACGCCAAAATCTATTTCATCTGCGGTTTCTTCAATTACTTCGGCCTCGCCCTTGCCATTATCACTGCTCAAGTGTTCGGGCAGTTTTTCGTCTCCAGCCTCCAACACTGAATTTCGTTCGGCCATCAGCGTATCATTATCGGCTTCAATTTCAGCAGCGCTGGTTTCAGTGATAGCTGGGGCGCGCCAGCCGGTATACGTGGCCGCCAAAGTAGATTGCGTTGGCTGTTGTAGTGAGTGCCAATCCCACACGCTGAGGGCGGGGAGGTTTAGCTCATCTGCGCGGTTAAGCATTTGCGTGAGGTCTTCAGTTGAAAAGTTGAAGTGTTGGCTGGCAAACGCGGGCACTACGGGTGCAAAGGCTAAAGCGGGCGTCAACCGAGAAAAGATATGGTGCGCGGCTCCCAGTTGCGCGGCAGAAAATACAAACGGCATATCCACGGCACACGCCGCGCGGAACTCACGGCCGGGGAAGTTGGCGTGCGCGGGCGGATAACTCCACGAAGAAAGCGCCAGCGGCAAATGGGGTAACTCGGCCCGCAAAGTTTGCACGTAAGTGGTGGCCCGTTCTTCGGCGTCCGGCTCATCCCAGCCCTCGCGCGCTTCTAGCACTAAGCCGCTTAGGCGCAGAGTGTGCACGGCTTGAACGGCGGTTTCTGCTTCTTGACGTTGATAGTGGCTGGACACCGCTAACTTGAAGGCCGGGGCGCGCCCATACAGCCGCACGGCACCCCAAATCGGCAAACCCAAGGGGTGCAGTTCGCTCACCATATCCCAATTGAGGGCATCAGCACCATCGGCCACGCGTACAATCAAATGCGAAAGAGTGGCGCGCCGAACATACGCCCGCAAAGCATTTAGGTCTTCAGCGGCGTTTTCCAACCACAGGCCTTTGCCAGTTAGATAAGCGGCGGCAGGTTCGAGCATTAGACTCTCGCTCTCAAGTCATTCTCAAAAACTGGATACAATCATTCCACTTTCAAGAAGACGGCTATCGATTTTTTATTCAAACTTTGGAC